>JBLNAW010000022.1:0-13478 GCA_050259555.1 Solirubrobacterales bacterium | reverse complement strand
GCGACGAAGGAGCGGCTGCCGTTCCTCACGGCGACCATCCACCGGCTCCGCACGCGCAGGGCACCGATCCTCCCGCACGCGGGACCGACCGACGGCGAGCAACGGGCCGGCGGCCGCTCGGGCGCGCTCCGAGCGGCGATCTTCGGCGCGAACGACGGCCTCGTGTCGAACCTCTCACTCATCATGGGGGTGGCCGGCGCCGGGGTCGACAACAGCGTCGTCGTCCTCGCCGGCATCGCCGGCCTGCTCGCGGGAGCCTTCTCGATGGCGGCGGGCGAGTACATCTCGATGCGCGTGCAGCGCGAGGCGTTCGAGCGCCTGATCCACCTCGAGGCGCACGAGATCGGTTCCGACCACGAGGCCGAGCGCGAGGAGCTCGCCGAGCTGTACCGGCGGAAGGGCATCTCGGCGGAGCTGGCCGATCGCCTCGCCGAGGAGCTGATGCGCGACCCGAAGGTCGCGCTCGAGACCCACGCGCGTGAGGAGCTCGGGCTCGACCCGGAAGGCGGGCTCGGCTCGCCGTGGGCGGCGGCCGGGTCCTCGTTCGTCACCTTCGCGATCGGCGCGATCGTGCCGCTGATCCCGTTCTGGGTCGGCTCGGGGAACGCCGCGGTGGTCACCTCGGCGATCCTCTCGATCGGCGCGCTGTTCGGCGTCGGCGCCGGGATCTCCTACGTCACCGGCCGGAACTTCTTCGTCTCCGGGTTGCGCATGATGCTCCTCGGGTCCGCCGCGGCGGGCGTCACGTATCTCGTCGGATCGCTGCTCCACGTGAGCACGAGCGGCTGACCGCCGGCTACCCCGTCTCCTCGTCCCCCAGATCGACCAGCTGCTCGAGCGCGTCCCGGAGGGTCTCGTACCGGCGGTCGCCGAGCTCTCGGCGGGCGTGGGCCTCGACCGCGGCGACCACCCGACGACCCTCAGCGACGTACCGGCGCCCCTTCGCCGTTAGACGGACGACCTTCGCGCGGGCGTCCTCGGGATCGGGCACACGACGCACGAACCCGCGCTGCTCGAGGTCGTCGATGACGAGCATCATGCCCTGCTTCGTCATCCGGGCTCGCCGTGCGAGCTCGGTGAGCCGCGTTCCCGAGCGGCGGTCGATGTGGAGGAACACCGCGGCGTGACCGGGGCGCGAGTCCGGGTACCCGCGCTCGTCCATGGTCGCGACGAGCTCGGACCCGAGCGCGCGATGCGCCTCGAGCAGCAGCCGCGCCAGGTCGGGCTCGCTCACGCTGCCCATCATGCCGTCGCGAGCCAGATCCGTCCATGTGCTTGACCGTCCGGCTTCGGCTACCCTCGGTGGCCATGGCGGTCGAGATCCGCGAGGCGCGCCCCGACGAGTACGCCGAGGCCGGCGAGGTGACGGCGCTCGCCTACCGTGAGTTCGTCCGTCCGAACGACGCCGACTGGGAGGAGTACCTCCAGCGGATCGCCGACATCGAGGAGCGTGCGTCCCGCACGACGATCCTCGTCGCGGTCGAGGACGACCGGATCCTCGGGACGGCGACGCTCGAGCTCGACGGGCGCACCGATGACGAGGAGGGGCCCCTCGCGCCCGAGCAGGCGCACATCCGCATGCTGGGCATCCACCCGGGCGCGCGCCGGCGCGGGATCGCGAAGGCGCTCATGGCCACGTGCCTCGAGCGGGCGCGCGAGCGCGGCAAGACGCGTATCAGCCTGCACACGACCCACCGGATGACGGCGGCGCAGGCGATGTACGAGTCGCTCGGGTTCGAGCGCCGCGACGACCTCGTGTTCCCGGACGGGTTCGTGCTCCTCACCTACGAGAAGTCGCTCGACTGACCGCGGTCAGTCGGCGCTCGAGGTCCGCACGACCTCACCGCTCGACAGGATGACACCGTCCTCGCACTCGGCCTGGATGAGTCCTCCGCGGAACTGCTGGTCGTAGAGCCGCGCGTACAGGCCGCCGCGCTCGATCAGCTCGCCGTGGGTGCCGCGCTCGACGATCCGCCCGCGGTCGACGACGAAGATCACGTCGGCCTGCAAGATCGTGGACAGCCGGTGCGCGATCGCGATCGTCGTGCGGCCGTGCATGAGCGGCTCGAGCGCCGCCTGCACGAGGCGCTCCGAGGTCGTGTCCAGGCTCGAGGTCGCCTCGTCGAGGATCAGGATGCGCGGGTCCTTCAGGATCACCCGCGCGATCGCGAGCCGCTGCTTCTCCCCGCCCGACAGCTTGTAGCCGCGCTCGCCCACGACCGTGTCGAAGCCCTCGGGCAGCTCGGCGATCCGCTCGTAGATGTTCGCGGCACGCGCCGCGGCCTCGAGCTCCTCCTGCGTGGCACCCGGCTTGCCGTAGAGCAGGTTGCGCCGGATCGTCGTGTGGAACAGGTAGGTCTCCTGCGTCACCACCCCGATCAGGTCGCCGAGCGACTCGAGGCGGATGCGCCGGACGTCCACGCCGTCGATCGTGACCGCGCCCTCCTGCACGTCGTACAGCCGAGGCACGAGGTAGGTGATCGTGGTCTTGCCCGCGCCGCTCGGCCCGACGAGGGCCGCGAGCTGTCCCGGCTCGATGCGCAGGTCCACGCCTTCGAGCGTCCACTCGCGGAGCACGTCCTCGCGCAGCTCGTCGGTCGGGCTGACCGGCGCCATCCCGTCGGGCGGCGTGTCGTAGTGGAACCAGACGTCGTGGAGCCCGACCTCTCCGCGGACCTGCGCCGGAACGAGCGTCTGGGCGTCCGGCGCGTCCTCGATCTCGGGCGGCATGTCGAGGTACTCGAAGATGCGGTCGAACAACGCCATCGAGGATTGGACGTCCGTCGAGACCTGGAGCATCGAGCCGATCGGGAAGAACAGCCGAGATTGCAGCGTCGTGAACGACACGAGCGTCCCACCGGTGATGGCCGCGGCCGCCGCCGGGTCGCGGTGCAGCACCCACCCCGCGACGATGTAGACGAGGGCCGGCGTGATCGAGAAGAACGTCCCGACGACCGCGAAGAACGAGCGGCCGATCATCGTCTGGCGGATCTGGAGTCCGGTGAGGCGCGCGTTCTCCGTATCGAATCGATCCTTCTCGAGCCGCTGCCGCCCGAACGTCTTCGAGAGCAGGATGCCCGAGACCGACAACGTCTCCTCGGTCACCGAGGTGAGATCCGCCAGCGTTTTCGCCGTGCTCGTGGCGACCACGCGCCGGGCACGACCGACCTTCACGGTGAGCCACAGGAACAGCGGGAGCATCGAGATCGAGAGCACCGTGAGCTGCCACGACAGCACGAGCATCGCGATCAGCGTGCTGATGATCACCACGATGTTCGACAGGATGCTCGACATCGTGTCGGTCACGACCGTCTGGACCCCACCGACGTCGTTACCGAGACGTGACTGGATCTCGCCGGTGCGCGTGGTCGTGAAGAACCGGATCGGCATCGACTGCAGGTGCCCGTAGAGCGAGTTCCGCAGGTCCTGCATCACGCGCAACCCGACGAGGTTCGCCAGGTACGTCTGCCCGATCCCGATCGTCGACGTCACGATCGGGATGACGATCATGAGGCCGGCGTAGAGGTACAGGTTGTGCATGTTCGGGCACGCGATCGTGCCGCAGAGCCCCGGCGGGTTGCCGATCAGGGCCTTGTCGAAGACCTCCTTGATGAGGAGAGGGTTCACGACGCCGAGGGCCGACGTGATGACGATCGCCACGGCGACGACGTTGACCTTGCTGCGGTAGGGGCGGAAGGTCGCGATGACGCGCCGGACCGTCGTGCGCTTGATCGGTCGCTGGTCGTCCTCGGAGTAGGGACGGGCGTATCGGCCGTGTCCGCGCATGGAGGCCAGGATACGGTCCGGTGCGGATACGGTTGCCATGGCCCCGTCCACCGACCGGGTCGATCCGAAACCCGTGATGCCGGCTCTGAACGTAGAGGTGGATGGTGAAGCCGTCGGTTCGCAGGTCGCGCCGGTCGCGTGACGCGCTATGGCGCGCCGCGCCGCGGGTCCTGCTCCGCTACCCCGCGCTGCTGCTCACGGTGATGCTCGGGACCGCGCTGCTGTCGCTCGCGGCCGCCGCGGCCCCCCTGTTCCTGTCCGCGAGCTCGAGCGAGATCGTGGTCGGGTCGCTCGAGCGGCCGCACATCACCCGATACATGGCCGGCATCACGTACCGGTTCACGAACCTCCCGCTCACGCCGCTCCGGTTCGCACCGGGCGCTCGGTCGCCCTCGATCGGGGACCTCGACGCGGCCTTCGGCGAGCTCGCCGCCGGGAGCCCGCAGCTCGCGGCTCCGATCGAGGAGGTCCTGGGCGACCCGGTCTCCCTCTCCTTCGAGGGCCGGAACGGGACACAAACCGGCAGGCTGTTCGGCGCGGCGGACGCCCCGAGCCACGTCGAGCGTCTCGTGGGACGCGAGGGCGACGGCGTGTGGCTCTCCGAGATGACCGCCCAGGACCTGGGGGTCCGCCCCGGTGACACGATCGAGCTCACCGACGCGTCCCAGGGGCACCACCGCGTGGTCGAGGTCGCCGTCGACGGCATCTATGCGGACTTCTACCTGGCGCTGCCGCCCGACGGGTACTGGCTGCAGTGGGAGCCGAAGTTCCGGCTCAAGAGCCTCGAAAACGACCAGCCGCCCCCGCCGCAGCCGATCCTGACAGGGCTCCGCCAGGCGATCGCCCTCACCCGCTCGCTCGGGCAGACCACGGCCACGTTCTCCTGGCAGGCGCCGGTCGCCGATCCGGACACCATCAGCCTCGAGGACGTGCAGGCGCTGGACCGGTATCGACAGCCTCTCGAGAGCCTGTCGTTCGCGGACACGCGCATCGGGACCGCGCTGCAGTGCTGCAGGCGATATGGGTTCGTGCAGGTGCCCGGCGGGTCCACGTCCATCGGATCGTCCATCGACGACGTCGCCGCCGACGCGGAACGCAGGATCGCCACCGTCCAGGGGCCGGCCCAGGTCCTCGAGATGGCCGCGCTCGCGGTCGCGATGGTGGTCGTGGCGGCCTCGGGAGCCTTCTCGCTCCGCGCTCGCCGGACCGAGGCCGAGTGGCTCTTCGCCCGCGGGATGTCGCCGACGAGCGTGGCCGTCAAGAGCGCGATCGAGACGTTCATCCCCTCCCTCGCCGGCGGCGCGCTCGGGGCCGCGTTCGCCGTGCTCGCCGTTCGGGTCGTCGGCCCCGATGGCGCGATCCATGGATCCGCGTACGTAGACGCGTTGGTGAGGACGGCCGTCGCGGTGGGCGCGGCGGTCGCGCTCGGGTCGACCGTTGCCGCGCTCGCGTACGTCCGCCTGGTCGATCCCCACCACCGCGGGCTCGCGCGGCTCGTAGGTGCCGTTCCCTGGGAGTTGGGTGTGGTCTGGCTCGGGTACCTCGCATACCGACGGCTCGAGACGGGCGGAGCGTTCTTCACGGACGAGCGGCTCGGCGTCGACCGACCGAGCCTCGCGCTCGTCGCGTTCCCCTTCCTCATGCTCGCGGGTCTGGCGTTCCTCGCGGCCCGCGCGGTGCTCCCCGCCTTCCGGGCGATGCGCGCGTCCACCGCGCGCGCAGCGCCGCCCATGTACCTCGCGACGCGCAGGCTGGCCGCGGGCGGCGTGCTCGCCATGTCGCTGATGGGGGCGGCGGGGCTCTGCCTCGGCATGTTCGTCCACTCGCGTCTGGTGTCCGGATCGCTCGAGGCCACGGTCGACACGAAGTCGAAGGTGTACGTCGGGAGCGATGTGAGCGCCCAGATCGCCTACGTCTCGTCGGCGCCCACCGACCTGTCGTTCCCCGTCACCCGCGTGGTGCAGGCGAGCGAGATCCTGCAGCTCCCCTCAGGCATGCGGCTCGACCTCCTCGCGATCGACCCCTCCACCTTCTCTCGGGCCGCCTACTGGAACGAGGGATTCGGAGCGCCGTCCCTGGACGCACTCACGCGCCCCCTGGTTGACCGAGGAGGGGAGGGACCGCTGCCGATCGTGCTCGCGGGGGGCGGGAACCTCGACGTGAACGAGGTCGTCCTCGGGACCACGACGATCCCGGTCCGCGTGGTGGCGCGCGTGGATGCGTTCCCAGGTCTGTATTCGCTACGACCGCTCCTCGTCGTCGACGAGAGCGCCCTCCTGGACCGCATCGACGGACCGAACCCGCTCGCGAGCGGCTGGGCCGAGCTCTGGGCCCCCGGCGCCTCCGCTCGGCTGCTCGACGCGCTGGCGGCTCGGCAGGTCCCCGTCTACCTCACGATCACGGCCGAGGAGGTGCGGGACATCCCCGCGATCTCGGCCACGATCGGCACGTTCGCGATCGTGGATGCGCTCGGGACGATCGCCGCCGCCCTCGTCGTGGTGAGCATGCTCGCATACGTGCGCGCGCGCCAGCGCTCGCAGATCGTCTCCTACGCGCTCTCGACGCGGATGGGCATGACGCACACGGCGCATCGCCGAGCGCTCACGCTCGAGCTGGGGATGATGATGGCCATCGGGCTCGCGGTCGGCGTCGCGCTCGCGGTCTTGACCGCTGCCGTCACCGTGCCTCGGTTGGATCCGATCCCGTCCATCCCACCCGGTCCCCTCCTCCTCGTCCCGCTCCGGTCGATCGTCGTTGCGGCCGTGGGCGTCGCGCTCGTGAGTTGGGTCGGTGCCGCGGTCATCACCCGGCAGGCTCGGGCGGCCGACCTCGACGAGGTGATGCGCGTTGCGGACTGAGGGTCCCGTCGCGCGCTGCGAGGACGTCGTCAAGGTCTTCCGCACGACGAGCGGCCGGGTCCACGCGCTCCGCGGGGTCACGGCCGCCTTCCCGCGCGGGGGGATCGCCGCGGTCGTCGGTCCGAGCGGCAGCGGCAAATCGTCGCTGCTCCGGCTCCTCGCCGGCATGGACGTGCCCACCTCGGGATCGGTCGTCGTCGAGGGTCGCTCGCTCGAGAGGGCCTCCGCCCGAGCGAGGCGGCGACTCCGTCGCGGGGACGTCGGCTACGTGTTCCAGCGGCCGTCCGACAACCTCGTGCCGCACCTCACGGTCGCCGAACATGTCGCCCGGGTGGCCGGTGGGAACGACGTCGCGCAGATCCTGGATGCGCTCGACATCGGCGACCGGGCGGATCACCTGCCGGTCCAGCTGTCGGGCGGCGAGCAGCAACGGGCGGCGTTCGCACAGGCGCTCGCAGGCGGTGCGCGCGTCGTGATCTCGGACGAGCCGACGGCCGAGTTGGACGACGTCTCGGGGCGGGCCGTCCTCGCCGCGATCCGTGCGGTGCGCGAGCGGGGCGTGACCTTCATCCTCGCGACCCACGACCCCGCCGTGGCGCAGATCGCCGATCTCGCGATCCGGCTCGACCACGGCGAGGTCGTGGACCCTGGCCTGCCCCCTTCGCAAGCGATGGTGGTCGCTCCGCCGGCCCATCCACCCCTGGACGGCGATCCTCGCGTTCGCGTGCGCGACCTCGTCAAGACGTATCGACGCGCGGACGAGGTGGTCCACGCCGTCGACCGCGTCTCGTTCGACGTCTCCGGCGGAGAGTTCGTCGGCCTCGTCGGCCGCTCGGGATCGGGGAAGACCACCCTGCTCAGCATCGTCGCCGCGTGGGAGCTGCCCGACGGCGGATCGGTCGAGCGCGTCGGCGTGCGGACGGACGGCCCGCCTCGATGGCGAGAGGTCGCGGTCGTCCCCCAGAACCTCGGGCTGATGGACGAGCTCACGATCCGTGAGAACGTGGCCCACCCCGCGACCCTGGAGGGCTCGGCCGGCGATCACGCCGAGCGCGTCGACGTGCTGCTCGACGCGCTCGGGCTATCGGCCCTCGCGCACCGACGCCCGTTCGAGACCTCCGTCGGCGAGCAGCAGCGCGCCGCCGTCGCGCGCGCCCTCCTGCTCGGGCCGAGGATCCTCGTCGCGGACGAGCCGACGTGCCACCAGGATCGCGGATGGACCGAGCGCGTGCTCGCGGCGATCCGGGAGTCGTGCGACACGGGAACGGCATGCATCATGGCCACGCACGACGCGTCGGCGAGACCGTACCTCGACCGAACGCTCGAGATGCACGATGGCCGGATCGCCGCCACCACCGCGTAGATCGCGCGACGGCGTCCAGTGCTGGCGGCGCCGTCTCAGCCGTACCCGGCGGCGCCTCGCGCGATCTCGCGGGCGCGCGCGAACACCGCGTCGAGCATGTCCGGCGTGAGCTTGCCGGTGAAGGTGTTCTGCTGGCTCGGGTGGAAACACCCGATCAGGACGCACGGCCCGATCTCGACCTCGGCGGCGTGGCCGAACCGTGGCCGCGGTCTCGCGACGTGCCCGAGCGACGCCAGCGCGCGGAGCGCCCCGTCCCACGCGAAGGCGCCGAGCGCGACGATCACCCTGAGACGCGTGAGCGCTCGGATCTCGCGCTCGAGGAAGGGCAGGCATCGGTCGCGCTCGGCGGGCGTGGGCTTGTTGCCGGGCGGCGCGCACCGGTTCACCGCGGCGACGTAGAGGTCGCGGAGCTCGAGCCCGTCGTCGATCGCGACCGAGGTGGGCTGGTTCGCGAACCCGGTGCGGTGCAGCGACGCGTACAGGAAGTCCCCCGAGCGGTCGCCGGTGAAGATCCGTCCCGTGCGGTTCCCCCCGTGCGCGGCCGGCGCGAGCCCGAGCGCGAGGACCCGTGCTCGCGGATCGCCGAAGCCGGGCACCGGCCGGCCCCAATAGGTCTGGTCGGCGAACCGGGCCACCTTCTCCCGTGCGACCTCCTCGCGCCACTCGACGAGGCGTGGGCAGGCGGCGCACCGCACGACGTCGTCGCGGATCGCCTCGAGCTCGGCGGCGGGATCGGCCACGGGGCGATGGTACCGGCGTCCGGGAAGGGCCTACCCTGACGTCGTGGACGCCCGCTCCCACCTCGCGTTCGCCCTCACCCTCGCCGTCGGCCTCACGGCGTGCACCGCGGCCCCCTCCGAGGTCGCCGCCCCGAGCCCTCGTGCGTCGGCTCGCGCTTCGGACGGAACACCGGCGCCGAGCGCGACCCCGTCGCCGAGGGCGATCCTCTCCCCCGCCCAGAGCCCCACACCTCCGTCGACCGAGGGCCGTCTCGACCTCGTCGCGACGATCCACGGCGACATCACGCCGAAGTCGGTGGTCGACTCCTCCACGGGCCTCGTCTTCGCGCAGAACATGATGTACCGGCACACCATCACGGTGTACGACCGGGACCTACGCCTGGTCGCCACGATCCCGGATCTCGTGCGGCTTGCGCGGTTCGGGGTCGAGGGGTATCCGCGCCCGGTGCACGGGGCGCCGGTCGAGGCCGCGTTCACCCCCGACGGCGCGCACGCGTACGTCTCGAACTACTCGATGTACGGTCCGGGCTTCCCACGTCCGGGGCACGACTCGTGCTCGCCGGCGAACGGCTACGACGACAGTTACGTCTACCGCATCGACGTCGAGCGCCTGCGGATCGACGAGGCGATCCGTGTCGGCTCGGTGCCGAAGTTCGTCGCCGTGACCCCCGACGGGCGGACGCTCCTCGTCTCGAACTGGTGCTCGTACGACCTGAGCGTGATCGACGTGCAGCGGGCACGGGAGATCGATCGGATCCCGCTCGGCCCGTACCCACGCGGGATCGCCGTCGACCCGCGGTCCCGGCTCGCGTACGTGGCGGTGATGGGCACGCGGAACATCGCTCGCGTGTCGCTTCGGACCGGCCACGTCGGGTGGGTCTCGAACGTCGGCGGCGGACCGAGGCACCTCGTGATGGATCCCACCGGCCACTTCCTGTACGTGACGCTCAATGCCGACGGGACGGTCGCGAAGGTCGACCTCGACACGCGTCGCGTCGTCGTGGCGGTGCGGACCGGCGTGAACCCGCGGAGCATGGCGATCTCGGCGGACGGACGATCGCTCTACGTCGTGAACTACGGCTCGGCCACGGTCACGAAGCTCCGGGCACGAGACCTCCACGTCCTGCAGGTGGTGCCGACGAACCCGAGGCCGATCGGCATCACGGTCGACGCGGCGACCGGGCGGGTCTGGGTCGCGTGCTACGGCGGCAGCATCATGGTCTTCCGCGACGCATGAGGGTGGGGTGACTCAGGCGCGGAGGTCGCGGAATCGGCGCTCGACGGCCTCGAACACCTCGAGGGGCGCCATCAGGTCGCCGATCGTCCCGATCATCGCCTCGAAACCGACCGGCATCTCGGCCTCCAGGCGTAGGCGCTCGGCCATCGCGAGGCACTCGCGGATCGCGCCCTCTGCGGCCGTCCACTCCGCCTCGAGCTCGGGCACCCGCCAGGTCGGCATCTCGGACTCGGCCTCGTGCAGTCCCTCCTCGAACTCGAGGAGGGTGTCGGCGAGTGGGCGGCCGGGTAGGCGGGTCGAGGGGACCGACTCCGTGAGGGCGGCCTTGCCGCGCTCGAGCGGATCGACCGACGCCCGGAAGGCCGTGTAGGCATCCTGGAGCGCGGGCGGCAGGCGCCTACGCCGGAGCACCGGGCGCGCCTCGGACCGCCGCCAGCTCGGCGAGCGCCATCGCCGGGTCGTTCGAGGCCACCGCGTCGAGTCCCCAGCCGAGCAGCATCCGGACCGTGGCGGCGTCGTCGACCGTCCACGTTCCGACCCGGAGGCCGGCCGCATGCGCCTCGGCGACGAAGCCCTCCCCCGCAGGGATGACCGTCCGGCTGCCGGGCAGAAGGACGTCGTGACCCCACTCGGCGGCGTAGGCGAGAGCCTCGCGCGGGTCGACCAGGTCGGTGGTGAGGAACCCCGTCGCGACCTCGGGCGCGAGCGCCTTGGCCGCAGCGATCGAATGGGGGTTGAAGGACAGCATGAGGACCGGCCCCTCGAACCCCGTCCGCTCGAGATCGTCGAGGCACGCCCGCACGATGGACTCGCCGCCCGGCTCGTACGCGGGCTCGCCGGGGATGTTCTTGATCTCGATCGCGACGGCCGCGCGTCCCGAGAACGTCTCGAGCGCCTCGGCGAGCGTCGGCACGCCGGCGGGGATCTCGAAGGTCCCGGCCTGGAGCGTGCGGACCTCGTCGGCCGTGAGCTCGTGGACGAGACCGGTGCCGTCCGTGGTCCTCGACACGTCCGGGTCGTGCAGCACGACGACGACGCCGTCGGCCGTGAGCCGGGCGTCGAGCTCGACCAACCCAGCCCCGAGCGCGAGCGCCGCCTCGAAGGACGGGAGCGTGTTCTCCGGATGCGTCGAGGACGCGCCTCGATGGGCCACGATCGTCGGGAAGTCGTCGGGCGAGAACGGGCGGATCGTCATCGCGGCGAGTCTACCGGCGAGCGGCTCAGACCAGGCTCGACGGGCACAGGCGGCTGACCGGGCACTCCTCGCACCGAGGTTTGCGTGCCACGCACACGGCTCGGCCGTGGTCGATGAGCACGTAGGTGAAGTCGAACCACCGCTTCCGCGGGACCAGGCGCATCAGGTCCTGTTCGATCTTGTCCGGGTCGGACTCGGCGCTGAAGCCGAGGCGGTTCGCGAGACGTTTCACGTGGGTGTCGACCGCGACGCCCTCGACCTTCCCGTACGCGTTGCCGAGCACGATGTTCGCGGTCTTGCGCGCGACGCCTCGGAGGGTGATCAGTTCCTCCATCGTGTCGGGGACCTTCCCGCCGTAGGCCTCGACGATCCGCTGGCACGCCGCCCGGACCGAGGCCGCCTTCTGGTTGTAGAACCCGGTCGGCTTGATGTCGGCGCGGAGCTCGTCCTCGGGGACCTTCAGGTAGTCCTCGGGCTTGCGGTACTTGCGGAACAGCGTGGCGGTGACCTCGTTCACCTTCTCGTCGGTGCACTGCGCCGACAGGATCGTCGCCACGAGCATCTCGAGCGGGTTCGAGAACCGAAGCGCGACCTCGGCGTCCGGATACGCCTTCGAGAGCGTCTTCACGATCTCCGGCGCGCGCGCCTCGATCGGGCTCTGGCGGGTGAGGGTGCCGGCCATCGCTACACAGGTCGGGCGAGCTCGAGCGCGAGCTCGAACCCCTCGCCGGCATGGTGATCGACCCACGCCCCGTCCCGGTGCACGTGCACGGCGGCGCGACCGAGCACGTCCCAGCGACCGCCGTCACCCACCATCGCGGTGTCCTCGTCGATCGCGACGAGCGTCTGCCCGGGCTCGAGCGAGGCGACGATGAACGCCTGCGCGCCGGGGAACCACTGCTCGACGGTGTCCCAGTGAGGGGCGAACAGGAGCCGCCGGACGTACGAGAGCCCCGGCTTCCACACCTCCCGGGACAGCAGGTCCCCTGCGGTGTCGTACGTGACCTCGGTGAGGCAGGCCACGCCGGCGCTGCAGCCGACGAAGCCGAGGCCGTCCTCGAGCCGGTCCACCATCGCCCGGCAGAAGGCCGAGCCGCGGAGGACGCTGGCCAAGTGGTACGGGTTCCCGCCGGAGAAGTACACGACGGAGGCCTCTCGGACACGCTCGACGAGCTCGGCGCGCTCGGCGTCCTCGCGGGTCTTCATCGGCAGGACCTCGGCCGGGATCCCGAGCAGGCCGTAGTGCGCCAGGCCCTTGCCGGCCCACTCGTCGAAGACCTCGTCGCCCTCCGGCGCCGACGCGGTCGGAAGGATGAGCACGCGGCCGTCGCCGTCGGCCCGCTCGAGCACCCAGCGGTCGACGACCTCGGACCACGGCTCGAACTCGCCGGCGCCGAGGAACGCGTACGCGCGGGTCACCGGAGCTCCGCCGGGCGCAGCTCCGCGTCCACCCTCGCGCCGATCTCGGCGGCCACCTCGAGCGTCGCGTCCATGTCCTCCGCCTCGGTCCGGAAGTTCACGATGCAGACGCGGAGCACGAACCGGTCCCCGAGCACCGCATTCGAGAGGAACACGCGCCCGTCCACCTGCATCTCGGCCATGAGGCGCTCGTTCAGGACGCTGAGGTAGGCCTCGCGGCCCGATCCCTCGGGCAGGTCCTCGGGCACGTAGCGGAAGCAGCAGATCGACAGACCGACCGGGCATGCGAGCTCGAACGCCGGATGCTCTTGCACCCGCGCGCCGAGGTATCGGGCGAGCTCGGCGTCGTGCGAGATCCGCCGTCCGTACGCCGAGCGGCCGTGCGCGAGGAGCGACACCCACACCTTCAGCGCCCAGAAGCTGCGACTGAACTGCGGACCGTACCGCCCGAGGTCGATCCCGGCGTGCGTGACCTCCTTGTCCTGGTGGATGTACGTCGGCTGCGCATCGAAGGACTCGGGGAGCTGCGAGAAGTCCCGGACGATCACGCATCCGCCGGAGTGAGGCGTGTACAGCCACTTGTGCGGGTCGAAGGCGATCGAGTCGGCGCGCTCGATCCCGGCGAACAGCGGGCGGAGGTCGTCGGCGAGCATCGCCGGACCCCCGTACGCCGCATCGACATGGAACCAGAGGCCCTCGTCCGCGCAGAGGTCCGCGATCTGGGGCAGCGGGTCGATCGCGCCGGTCGAGGTCGTGCCTGCCGTGCCGACCACCGCGAACGGCCGGATCCCGATCTCGCGGTCGTGCACGATCTGCGTGCGGAGCTCGTCGACGCGCATCCGATAGTCCGCGTCGACCGGGAGATGCCGCACGTTCGCCC
>JBLNAW010000021.1:0-17163 GCA_050259555.1 Solirubrobacterales bacterium | reverse complement strand
CTCCGCGCCCTGTACCAGAAGTGCCCGCACCTCGGGTGCCGCGTGCCGTTCTGCTCGAGCTCGCAACGGTTCGAGTGCCCGTGTCACGGGAGCGTCTACAACCTGATCGGCGAGTACGTGGAAGGTCCGGCCCCGCGGGGGATGGACCGGTTCGAGATCAAGATCCAGAACGACCGCGTGGTGGTGGACACCGGCTCCCTGTTCGAGGGCCCGGCGCGCGGGGTCCTCTCGGGCCCGTCCGATGCGGCTGGACCCTCGTGCGTTGCCGGCGGGGAGGGCGGTTCGTCCCCGAGCTCATCGAGCCCGAGCCCCGACACCTCGGGGACCGCAACCGGAGCATAGGAGGGGAGCGATGACCGAGAAGCTCCAGGACCCGCCGAGGCTGGTCGCCTCGACGCTCCGATGGCAGAAGACGGGCGTCGCCGTCTTCCTGCTGCTGGTCCTGGCGTTCCCCGTCTACCGCCTGACCGAGAACGGCCGGCTGAGCGATGCGCTCTCCTCGGAACGATCCGCGCAGATCGCGGCCGGGCACCAGCTGTGGTCCCTCAACTGTGCGATGTGTCATGGCACGCAGGGTGAGGGGAGCGACGCCCCGGCGCTGAACTCTCAGGAGTTCCTGAAGAGCGTCTCGGACGAGCAGATGCACGGGATCGTGTCGGGGGGCATCCCCGGAAGCGCGATGCCGGCCTGGCTCGACGAGTACGGGGGGCCCCTCACCGACCAGCAGATCGCTGCCGTCGTCGCGTACGTCCGCTCGTGGGAGAAGACGGCCCCGAGCGTTCCGAACTGGCGGAACCCCTCCGGTGGATGAGCCGAGGAGACGAGCGATGACGCCCGCATCCCCCCGTTCCCGAGGCAGACGAGCGGTCCTCGCGGCCGCGGTCGCCGCGCTCGTGCTGTCGGCGTGCGTCGCCGAAGGTGGGCCGTCCGCGTCGAAGACGGTCGCGTACATCCCGAACTACCAGGGGGGCGGGGTGACCACGCCGGTCATCTACGGCTACGAGGACCCGTCGAAGACGGGTTCGGTGGTCCCGGTGGATCTCGGGCAGACCTCGCCCACCCAGATGTTCATCAAGCTGTCCCAGTCCTTCGCACCGGCGGGCACGGTGAGCTTCCTGGTCACCAACACCGACACGGTGACGCACGAGTTCGTCGTGCTCTCCACCGACAAGCCGGCGGACTCGTTCCCGCTCACGACCTTCGAGGGTGAGCCGGACCGGATCGACGAGGACGCCAACGGGGTCACCAACGTGGGGGAGACCGGTGACATGGAGGCCGGGACGCAGATGATGCTCACCCTCGACCTGCCCGAGGGCCACTACGCCGTGGTCTGCAACCTGAAGGGCCACTACGCCGCCGGGATGCACGAGGACTTCTGGGTCACCCACCTCCTCTGACCCTGGGCCGACTCGCGTGACGAGATGCGTTCCGTAGACTGAGCGGGACCGCATCCGCCCCAGTCAGGAAGGGCATCCGATGGCCAAGTACGTCTACGACTTCCGCGAAGGCAACAAGGACATGAAGGACCTGCTCGGCGGCAAGGGCGCCAACCTCGCCGAGATGACGAACATGGGCCTCCCGGTGCCGCCCGGCTTCACCATCACCACCGAGGCGTGCCTGCGGTTCCTGGCGGAGGGCGGCGCGCCCGCGGAGATGCTCGCGGAGGCAGGGGAGCACCTCGGGCAGCTCGAGGAGGCGATGGGCAAGATCCTCGGCGACCCGACCGACCCGCTGCTCGTCTCGGTGCGCTCGGGGGCGAAGTTCTCGATGCCCGGGATGATGGACACGGTCCTGAACCTCGGCCTGACGGATGCCTCGGTCGAGGGGCTCGCGACGCAGACCGGGGATCGCCGGTTCGCGCTCGACGCGTACCGACGGTTCATCCAGATGTTCGGCAAGATCGTGATGGACGTGCCGGGCGATGCCTTCGAGCACGCCATCGACGAGGCGAAGGACGCCAAGTTCGCCGGCGCGCAGGACACCGACCTGGACGAGCGCGACCTCGAAGCGCTGATCGAGCGCTTCCGAGGGATCTACTCGGAGCACACGGGCGAAGCGTTCCCGCAGGACCCGAAGGAGCACCTGCGCCTCGCGATCGCCGCGGTGTTCGGTTCGTGGAACGGCAAGCGGGCGCGCGACTACCGGCGCCAGAACAAGATCAGTGACGACCTCGGGACGGCGGTGAACGTCCAGGCGATGGTGTTCGGCAACCGCGGCGAGGACTCGGGCACCGGCGTGGCCTTCACGCGCGACCCGGCGACCGGCGAGAACGTCCCGTACGGCGACTACCTGCCGAACGCCCAGGGCGAGGACGTCGTCGCCGGCATCCGGAACACGCTGCAGCTCGTGAGCCTGAGGGATCTCGATCCGACCTCGTACGACGGCCTCATCCAGGTGATGCGCACCCTCGAGGGTCACTACCACGACATGTGCGACATCGAGTTCACGATCCAGCAGGGGAGGCTCTTCATCCTGCAGACGCGCATCGGCAAGCGCACGGCCCTCGCCGAGTGGGTGATGGCCTCCGACATGCTCGAGGAGGGCCTGATCGACGAAGACGCCGCCCTCCTGCGCGTGGACGCGAACCGGCTCGAGGAGCTGTTCAAGCGCACCGTGAAGGCCGAGGGCGCGACGCCGATCGCGACCGGCCTGAACGCGAGTCCGGGCGCCGCGACCGGCAAGGTGGTGTTCAGCGCCGACGACGCGGAGGCCTGGGCGAAGGGCGGCGAGCGCGTGATCCTCGTCCGGCGCGAGACCACGCCCGACGACTACCACGGCATGATCGCCGCGCAGGGCATCCTCACCAGCGCCGGCGGGACGAACTCGCACGCCGCCGTCGTCGCCCGGGGCGAGGGCATCCCGGCGGTCTGCGGCGCCGACGGCATCAGGCTCGACCTCGCGGGCAAGACGTTCAGCGCGAACGGCACGAAGGTCGCCGAGGGCGAGATCGTCACGATCGACGGCTTCACCGGCAAGGTGTACGTGGGCGAGCTGCCCCTCGAGGACTCGGTGCTCGAGAAGGCGCGAGCCGGCGACACCGCCGCTCGCGAGGCGAGGATCTGGAAGGCGTTCGAACGGCTCATGGCACACGCGGACGCGCGCCGGCGCCGGCGCGGGCGCGCGAACGCCGATACGCCCGACCAGTCCTCGAACGCGCGCGAGCGCGGCGCCGAGGGCATCGGCCTATGCCGGACCGAGCACATGTTCCTCGGGCAGGAGCGGGTCGCGGCCGTCCAGCAGATGATCTTCGCCGAGACCGCCGAGGAGGAGCAGGCCGCGTACGACGTGCTCCTGCCGCTGCAGCGCGATGACTTCGTCGGCATCTTCCGCGCGATGACCGGGCTGCCGGTCACCGTTCGGCTCCTGGACCCGCCGCTCCACGAGTTCCTACCGAACCAGGTCGAGCTTGCCGTCGAGGTCGCGCTCGGCAGGGAGCGCGGCGTGGACGTCACCGAGCAGGAACGCGTGCTGCGCAAGGTGAACGAGCTGCACGAGGCCAACCCGATGCTCGGCCTCCGCGGCGTCCGGCTCGGGATCGTGAAGCCCGGGCTCTACGCGATGCAGGTCCGGGCGATCATCGAGGCGGCAGTCGCGGTGAAGAAGGAGGGGTTCGACCCGCGGGTCGAGATCATGATCCCGCTCGTCGCGACGAAGCCGGAGCTCGAGCAGATGCGCGCCGAGCTCGAGCCGGTCGCCCGCGAGATCCTCGAACGCGAGGGCGTCGAGCTCGATCACCTCGAGTGGGGCACGATGATCGAGCTCCCGCGCGCGGCCGTCACCGCGGGCGAGATCGCCGAGGCCGCCGACTTCTTCTCGTTCGGCACGAACGACCTCACGCAGACCGCGTTCGGGTTCAGCAGGGACGACATCGGCAAGTTCGTCGCGATGTACGAGGAGCGCAAGCTCGTCCCGGCGAACCCGTTCGTCACGGTCGACCGGCCCGGGGTCGGCCGACTGATGCGGATCGCGGTCGAGGAGGGCAAGGCGGCCAACGGGAGCCTGCATCTCGGCATCTGCGGTGAGCACGGCGGCGATCCCGCGAGCGTGGTCTTCTGCCACGAGATCGGGCTCGACTACGTCTCGTGCTCGCCCTTCCGCGTCGAGACCGCTCGTCTCGCGGCCGGGCAGGCGGTCATCGGCTCGGCCGAGTCGGCGTCGAAGTAGCGGCCGAGAATCCGCCGCTCGCCTCGCGGATCTCCCCTCGACGGGTGATGCGCGGGCGAACGCACGTTCGCTAAGCTCCGAGGTCTCCCCACCTCCCCCGTGAACCACAGGAGGTGGACCCTTGGGCTCCTCGCCGGACCCGCACCGAGGCCGTCGCCGACGGCGCCTCCTCCCCATCGCGGTCGTGGCGATGCTCCTCTCGCTCGCGCCGCTGCTCGTCGCCTGGCACTGGGCTCGCGCCGGCTGGAGAGACTGGCACTACAACTACCCGGCCACGCCGACCGGCTACACGCAGATCGTCAATCGGTTCGGGCAGCCCTGCAACGCCGACGCCTCCCGGATCTGGATGAACTGGCCGGCATCCGACAACGGCGTGACGTACACGCCGAGGTTCCACAAGAAGCTCGGCGGCTATCCGACCGAGATGGTGAGCGACAAGGGCGGCCGGTCCACGAACCTCGACAACGACGTGTACGGGCACATCCAGAACGCCCACCTCAGTCAGTACACGAAGAGCGGGATCTGGGGCTACCTGTGCCGGTACATCGCCGGCACGACGACGTGGAGCACGCACGCATGGGGCATCGCCATCGACATCTCCGCCTCGTACGAGCCGCAGGGCCAGTGCTCCAGCACCGTCAACAGGAACTTCGCCTCCATCTTCAGGGACCACGGATGGCGCTGGGGTCTCGACTTCTGCGACCCCATGCACTTCCAGTACGCCTTCGGCTACTGACACGGGAGGATCTCGATGAAGAAGCGATCGCTGTCCGCCGCCGTCTGGGCGGCAGGAGTGCTCACGCTGATCGGAGGGGCGGCGGTCGTCGGCCGCACCGCTCCGGAGCCGTCGAGGCCCGAGGTCGGGCCCTCGATGAAGCCGGACACCGGGGCCGGCGAGATGCTCGTGGTC
This sequence comes from Solirubrobacterales bacterium, assembly GCA_050259555.1. Classification (GTDB taxonomy): domain Bacteria; phylum Actinomycetota; class UBA4738; order UBA4738; family HRBIN12; genus HRBIN12. The sequence continues at coordinate 12,089 of JBLNAW010000021.1, read as the reverse complement.
GTCCTCGGCGGCGTGTTCGAGACGCGAGCGGAGGCCCTGGCGGCGAACGCCGCGATGCCCTTCGGCGACGTGCAGGGCTATTACGTGGTGCCCGTCGCCCAGTTCCAGGGGTTCGCGGAGCAGCTCGGCGCGCCCGGAGATCAGGCGCTCGTCTCCGCCTTCCGGACGGAGGTCGGTGCGACGGAGTTCGCCTCGCTCGCGAAGGCGATGGGCTACCCGGCGGACGTGCTCGCGACCCGGGTCCGGAGCCTCGGCGGCGTGTACGCGGGGCTCGGGCAGGAGGCCGCGCCGGACGGGCAGGGCCCGCTCGTCGGGCCCGTCGCGGACTCGCTGCCGTGAGGACGCACCGCGGTCTCGTCCTCGTCGTGGCTCTGCTCGGTCTCGCCTCGGGTGCGTGCGGCCGGTCGCCGAGCACGCACGAAGGTTTCGAGGAGGAGGACGTCCCGATGTGCGAGCCGGGGTTCGCCACGCCGGACGGGTTCACCCGGACCGAGGCCTTCCAGGACCCCTACGGCGACCACGTCGGGATCCGGCTCGGGTTCGTGAGCGAGAACGGACGCGAGTTGCACGCGTTCGTCGGCATCCCGGGCGAGTTCGGCGAGGGCCTGCCGCCCGTGGCGTCGATCGAGGCGGCGGGTGGCATCGAGGGCTCGCTCCAGGGCTCGGGGACGACGTGGGTCCTGTCGTGGCGGGCTCCGGGTCCGTGCGGCGTCCGCGCCATCCTCGGGAGCGGCTTCACCCGCCAGGGGTTCGTGGACACCCTCGAGCGCGCGGGCATCGTTCCCACGCAGTGACCGAGCGGACCGGCCGAGCGCCCGCGCCCGGCCGGTCCCGCCCCCCGGTGACCGGAAGGAGGAGAGGGGATGCGCAGGTTCGTGCTCGTCCTCGGGCCGTGGGCGTGCCTCGTGCCGCTCGTCGGCGCGATCCTGCGCGTCGGGAGGATCGCCGTGAAGGTCCAGCTCTGACCCTCCCGGCAGGCACGCAGAGCGATGGGCGATAGCATCGGCCCGCGTGGGGCTCGTTCGCCGTCATCCCGTCGTGACCGCGGTCCTTGCGCTCGTGGGGTTGGTCGCGGCCGTGCTCGCGGGCACCGGGTGGGCGGTCTGGTCGGCGGCGCACACCGACGACGCGAGGCGCGTCGACCACGCGGACGTGATCCTCGTGCTCGGCGCCGCGCAGTACCAGGGCGTGCCGTCGCCGGTGTTCGCCGGCCGCCTCGAGCAGGCGGCGCTGCTCTTCGGCCAGGGGCGGGCCCAGCAGGTCGTGGTCCTCGGCGCCGGTCGCCCGGGCGACGTGTCCACCGAGGCCGAGGCCGGCCGGACCTACCTCGTCGAGCAGCAGGGACTCCCCAACGACGCCGTGGTGGCGCTGCCGATCGGCGGCACGACGTTCGAGAGCCTCCAGGGCGCCGCGTCGTGGATGCACGAGCGAGGGCTCGGATCGGCCTTCCTCGTCTCCGACCCATGGCACAACCTGCGTGTGCGGCGCATGGCCTCGGATCTCGGGATCGAAGGGTACGTCTCGGCGACCTGGAAGTCGGCCGCGAAGACCGAGCAGACGCGGCTCGAGGGCTACATCCGCGAGACCTTCGCGTACCTCTACTACCGGATCTTCGGTCGGTGAGCCGAGCGAACGGCCACGTCCGTGCGCCGCGCTAGCATGGCCGCCGTGATCACCCCCCGCGAACGCACCGAGCAGATCGAGCGCGAGACGCTCGCGCCGCACGCCACCCTCGCGTCGGCCGGCAAGGGGCGCGAGCGCGACGAGCCGCCGGACCCGCTCCGAACGAGCTTCCAGCGCGACCGGGACCGGATCGTGCACTCGAAAGCGTTCCGGCGGCTGAAGCACAAGACCCAGGTGTTCCTCGCGCCCGAGGGCGACCACTACCGGGTGCGGCTCACCCACACGCTCGAGGTCTCGCAGATCGCTCGCACCATCGCTCGAGCCCTCCGGTTGAACGAGGACCTGACCGAGGCGATCGCCCTCGGTCACGACCTGGGGCACACGCCGTTCGGACACCTCGGCGAGCAGGCGCTCACGCCGTTCCTCGGACGTCCGTTCCGGCACAACGAGCAGAGCCTGCGGATCGTCGACCATCTCGAGGACGACGGCCGGGGCCTCAACCTCACCTGGGAGGTGCGCGACGGGATCTTGCACCACCCCTGGTCGATGCCCGCGCCCGCGACCCCCGAGGCCCAGGTCGTGCGGCTCGCCGACCGGGTCGCCTACGTGAACCACGACGTCGACGACGCCGTGCGGGCGGGCGTTCTCGGTCCGGACGAGCTGCCGGCCGAGGCCCTCGAGGTGCTGGGGTGGACGCACGGCGAGCGCATCAACACCCTGGTCACCGACGTCGTCCGGTCCAGCGCCGACGCGCCCGAGGTCCGCATGTCCGACGCGGTCTTCCGGGCGCTCGACGTCCTCCGGGACTTCCTGTTCGAGCGGGTCTACCTGCGGGACGAGGCTCGCGCCGAGCAGGAGAAGGCGATCGCGCTCGTGCGGACGCTGTTCGCCTACTACCTGGACCATCCCGACGCGGTGCCCCCGGAGTACCATCAGGCCCCAGGGGACCTGCCCACCCGCATCGCCGACCACATCGCCGGCATGACGGACCGGTACGCCCTCCGGACGTACGAGCAGCTCTTCCTTCCCCAAGGCTGGTTGCTGTAGCGGCCCAGGGCCGATCCGACGAGCGCCGACAGGGGAGGACGAGGGAGCGGTGGCGGGGAAGATCCGGCAAGAGGATCTCGAGACGGTCCGGGAGCGGACCGACATCGTCAAGCTCGTCTCGGGCTACCTCACGCTCAAGAAGTCGGGCCACGATTCGTTCAGCGGCCTGTGTCCGTTCCACACGGAGAAGACGCCCTCGTTCTCGGTCTCGCCGAGCAAGGGTGTCTACTACTGCTTCGGCTGCGGCGCCGGCGGAGATGCGATCCGGTTCCTCCGGGAGGTCGAGCGCCTCGAGTTCTCCGATGCGGTCGAGCGTCTGGCGAAGGAGGCCGGCGTGACCCTCCGGTACGAGGGCGACACGCCCGCCGAGCGCCGAGCGGCCTCGCGCAAGCAGGCGCTCCACCGCGCGAACGAGGAGGCCTTCGGGCTCTACCACCGGATGCTGCTCGAGGGCCGTGAGGGCGAAGAGGCGCGGACCTACCTCACCTCGCGCGGGCTCGAGCAGGAGGCCTGGGTCGAGTTCGGCGTCGGCTACGCGCCCGGCTACTCGGACTTCCTGCTTCGCCGGCTCGCGAAGAGCCTGTCGACCGAGATCCTCATCGAGGCCGGGCTCGCGATCCGCGACAACGAGGGCAACGTGCGCGATCGGTTCCGCGGCCGGATCACCTTCCCGGTCCACGACCTCTCGGGCCGCGCGGTCGGCATCGGCGCTCGCATCATGCCGGGAGCACGGGACGACGGGCCGAAGTACCTCAACTCGCCCGAGACGCCCGTCTACCGCAAGGGCGAGGTCCTCTACAACCTGCATCGGGCCAAGGGCGCCGTCACGAAGTCGGGTGAGGTCTTCATCGTCGAGGGCTACACCGACGTGATCGCGATGGCCCGCGCCGGCGTCGAGAACGCCGTCGCGACCTGCGGGACGGCGCTCGGGGAGGGCCACTTCCGCCTGGCGTCTCGGTTCGCGCAGCGCATGGTGCTCGCGTTCGACTCGGACGAGGCCGGTGCGCGGGCGGCCGAGCGCGCGTACGCGTTCCTCGAGTCCTTCCCGGTCCAACCCGTCGTGCTCATCCTGCCCGAGGGGCTCGACCCGGCGGACTTCGTCCAGAGGCACGGCGGGGACGCCCTCCGCGAGCTCGCCGCGCAGGCACGGCCCCTGGTCGAGTACATGATCCGCCGCACGGTGGGTCGCCACGACCTGTCCACCGTCGAGGGCCAGACGGCGGCGGTCGGCGCCGCCCTGCCAGTGCTCGAGGGGCTCGGCGACCCCGTCCGCCAGAGCGAGTACGCGCACCTGCTCGCCGAGCTCGCGGACGTGACCGAGGGATCCGTCGTGCTCGCGCTCGAGCGCAAGATGGCCGGCCGCCCGGTCGAGCTCGAGAAGACCGTGAAGCGGATGTCGGCCCAGGAGAAGGTGGAGCGGGAGATGCTCCGGCTCCTCGCGCGCGACGTTGCCGCCTATCGGGAGTTCGCGCCTCGTCTGGAGGACGAGCACTTCCAGACCGCGACGAGCCGCAAGCTGTTCGCCACGCTCGTCGCGGCCGGCGGCGACGTCCGGGCGTTCGTCGAGACGAGCGACGACGAGAAGATGGTGCGCGCGCTGTCAGGTCTCGCGCTCGAGCCGCTCGAGGGTCAGCCGCTCGAGGGCGCGCCGACGCACGGCTACGTGCAGGACGTGTGGAGCCGCCTGCAGGAGTTCCGCCTCAGGCGGCGGAGCACGGAGCTGCGGCAGCGGTTGCAGAAGCTGAACCCGACGACCGACCCAGCCTACGACGACCTGTTCCGCCAGCTCATCGAGACCGACGGCGAGCTCCGCCGGCTCCGCGAGCACGGCGGCGCGCCGGCCTGACGCGTCGGTGCGACGGGGGTCGAGGTCGTTGTCATCTCGTACACTTCCCGAGCGTTCCGACCCCCGTGCGCAAGGAGCCCCGTTGACCGAAGCGGCCCGCGACCTGGGCTTGGAGGAAGCGAAGGAAGCGATCACCGCACGCGGTCGTGAGCGTGGGTTCGTCACTTCCGAAGACCTCCTCGAGGCCGTTCCGGTCGACGACTTCACACCAGAGCAGGTCGAGGAGTTCCTCACGCAGGTCGAGGAGCATCTCCGCGGTGAGGGGATCGAGGTCATCGAGGTCCCCGGCGACGACTCGGACTCGACCGCCGTCCGCGCGATCGAGGTCGATCTCCTCAAGGCGCCGACGAACGACCCCGTCCGGATGTACCTCAAGGAGATCGGCAAGGTTCCCCTCCTCACGGCCGCGCAGGAGGTGGACCTCGCGCGCAGGATCGAGGCCGGGGAATTCGCGACCGAGCTGCGCGAGTCGATCGAGGACGAGGGCAAGACCGACACGAAGCAGCTGAAGCGCGTGGTCGAGTCGGTGATCGCGATCCGGGACCACCAGATCGAGAAGTTCGGCAAGGTCGAGGGCATCGGACGACAGCGCGTCCCGAAGACCTACCGGCCGAAGACGCACGAGGACCTCGACGACTTCCTGCGGCGCGTCGAGCGCGACGGCCAGCTCGCCAAGCGCAAGCTCATCGAGGCGAACCTGCGGCTCGTCGTCTCGATCGCGAAGCGGTACGTCGGCCGAGGGATGCTGTTCCTCGACCTCATCCAGGAGGGCAACCTCGGCCTGATCCGCGCCGTCGAGAAGTTCGCCTACGCGAAGGGCTTCAAGTTCTCCACCTACGCCACCTGGTGGATCCGCCAGGCGATCACGCGCGCGATCGCCGACCAGGCCCGGACGATCCGCATCCCCGTGCACATGGTCGAGACGATCAACAAGCTCGTGCGCATCCAGCGCCAGCTCCTCCAGGACCTCGGCCGCGAGCCGACGCCGGACGAGATCGGCAAGCAGATGGGCATCCCCTCGGAGAAGGTCCGCGAGATCCTGAAGGTGAGTCAGGAGCCCGTCAGCCTGGAGACGCCGATCGGTGAGGAGGAGGACTCGCACCTCGGCGACTTCATCGAGGACTCGGATGCGGTGGTCCCGGTCGACGCGGCCAGTTTCATCCTGCTCCAGGAGCAGCTCGAGTCGGTCCTCCACACCCTGTCCGAGCGCGAGAAGAAGGTGATCCAACTCCGGTTCGGGCTGCTCGATGGGCATCCCCGAACGCTCGAGGAGGTCGGACGCGAGTTCGGCGTCACGCGCGAGCGCATCCGGCAGATCGAGAGCAAGACCCTGTCGAAGCTGCGCCACCCGAGCCGCTCGCAGAAGCTGCGCGACTACCTCGAGTAGTCGTCAGTTCAGCGACACATCGTCGGGGTTCGCCTCGAGACGCCGCTGGATGTTCGCGCGCGCACGGCGGATCGCATCCAACCCCCGCTCGCCGGTGAGGTCGACGACCCGGCGACGGAACGACGCCGCCGAGGGGTGCCGCGTCATCGAGCCGGCGATGCCGAGCGCCTCGCGCCGAACCTCGACGTCGTCCTCCTGCTGCCGAAGGCGCGAGGCGACCGCGTATCCGAGCGCGAACCCCAACGCCGCTCCCGTGACGAACCTCATCGCTCGCTCCGCTCGGTCGGCCTCACCGGGGCGAGCCTAGCCCATCAGGTCGCGAGCCGCTGGCGGGAGAAAGGCCGCTGGTAGACTGCCTCGGCTCCATTCCGGGGTAGCTCAATTGGCAGAGCGGCGGACTGTTAATCCGTAGGTTGAGAGTTCGAGTCTCTCCCCCGGAGCCGCCTCACGGCCGCCGCGGGATCAGGCGAGCGCCTGTCGTTCGTAGGTCCGCACGATCGCGTCGAGCTCGCCGGCCACATCTTCGGGCAAGGGCTCGGGCTCGTGCTCCGCGAGGAGCTTGCGGGCGCGATCGGCGGCGGCTCGAGCGGCGTCCGGGCGGCCCGCCTCCTCCCACGCCTCCCACGATGTGCGATCCATGACGGTCTCGCGCCAGAACGTCCGCATGTTCGCGAGCGTGTGCGGGCGATCGAGGAAGTGCCCGCCCGGCCCGACCTCGGCGATGGTGTCCACGGCGACGTCGGCCGCGGTGAACGAGAAGCCCTCGGCGAAGCGGACGGCCATCTCGAACGACTCGGCGTCCAGGACCAGCTCGGTGGGGGAGTAGACGACGTCGTCGTAGAGCGATCCGGCGCCGTTGATGAGATGGCCGGGAGAGAGCGCGAGCGCCATCCCGGTGAGGCCGGCCTGGATCCCCGCCTGCCAGTCCGGGTACTTCGCGCCGGACGCGAACGCCCACACCGAGTACGGGATCTCGTACCGGCGCGCGAGCTGCGTGTTCGCCATCGCCGAGAACACCTCCTCGGGCCCCCACGCGGTGTTCATGCCGCCGCTCGCGAGGTCGATCGTCGCCGCGTACGAGATATGCATCGTCGGTGTGCCCGGCGCGAGCGTCTCGAGGATCGCGATGCCGGACAGGATCTCCGCGTTCGCCATCGCGAGCATGCCCGCGATCGAGAGCGGCGCCGAGGCCGCGGCGAGTGGCATCGCGCAGATGCCCACGGGAACACCGGCCTCGGCGAACACGCGCATGCTCTCGACCGGGCCATCGTCCCAGTGCAGCGGGCTGATCGAGCACTGGAAGTTGGAGACGATCGGGCGCGCTCGAAGGGCGTCCGCACCGCCGGCCACGACACGAGCCATCTCGACGATCCCGCGAGAGTTCACGGGATCGATCGCGGTCATCTGCTGGATGTGCTTCGTCGTGTTCGGGAACTGGGCGAGCGTCTCGTACATCGGCCGCACGGGGACCGGCGCGTCGTTCGCGCTCACCGGTTGCCAGTGGAACGCGATCTGGGGCAGCGCGTCCGCGAGCCGCGTGATGTCCGCGATGTCCTGCTTCGTGCCGGGCCGCCGTCTTCCGGTCTCGAGGTCGACGACGTCTGCCGGGCAGCCGTCCGTCGCGAGGTACCCGGCCGAGCCGTCGAGCGGCAGGTCGAGCGCGGGATCTCGTGCCGCCAGCGTGTAGGCGCGCGGAGCGAGACGCAGGCAGCCCTCGACGAAGGCGGGATCGAAGCGGATCCGTCGCTCGTCGCGGTCGACCGTCTGGCCGGCCTCCGCCATCGCGTCCAGCAGTCCGGGGTTCGAGGTGGTGATGCCGACCCGCTCGAGGATCTCGAGGCTCCGCTCGTGCAGGCCCGTGACCTCCTCCTCGGACAGCACGTCGTGTCGGTGGGTGAAGGGCAGGGTTCGGATGTGTCGCTCGGGCATGTGCCGGGCTCCTCGCTGCCTTGAACGGGCGTTCAGACGCTAGGGCACGCCTCGGGGCCGCGCAAATCGCGCTACGGTTCGTGCGTGCACGACGCCGAGATCTCGATCCCGCCGGACGCCGGCCGAGGCTGGTGGCTCCGCGAAGCCCTCGCTCTGCCCGAGCTCGCCGGTGAGCCGACCCCGGCGCTGGACCGCGAGCTGACCGCCGACGTCGTGGTCCTCGGGGGCGGCTACACGGGGATGTGGACGGCCTGGTTCGTGAAGGAGCTCGATCCCGGCGCCGAGGTCGTGATCCTCGAACAGGATATCTGCGGCGGCGGCCCGAGCGGCCGCAACGGCGGCTTCGTGAACTCCTTCTGGCACATGCTGTCGACCCTCTGCCGGCGTTTCGGCGACGAGGCCGCGATCCGCCTGTGCGAGGCCGGCCAGGACTCCGTCGAGGCGATCGGCGCCTGGTGTCGGGACCATGACGTGGACGCGTGGTTCGCGCTCGACGGCGAGCTCGAGGTCTCGACCTCGGACGCGACGGCCGACTGGGGGGAGACGATGGCGACCGCGCAGCGCCTCGGCCTCGCCGATCGCTTCCGGTACCTCACCGCCGAACAGACGCGGGCGCGGATCGATTCACCGGTCTTCCGCGGCGGGCTCGAGACGACGTTCGGCGCCACCGTGCACCCGGCCCGCCTGGCGCGCGGTCTCCGGCGCGAGCTGCTCGCGCGCGGGGTGAAGATCTTCGAGCACACGCCCGTGACGCGGTTCCACGCGGGGAGGCCCTCGGTGGCGCAGACGCCGCGCGGAGCTGTGCGTGCCGGTGCGGCGGTCGTCGCACTGAACGCCTGGATGCAGCACTGGCGAGCGTTCCGCCGGAACGTGACGGTCCGCGGCACGTACATCGTGCTCACCGCTCCGGCGCCGGAGCGCCTCGCCGCGCTCGGCTGGACCGACGGCTCCGGTCTGTGGGACGTGCGCTCCTCGGTGCACTACGTGCGCACGACGCCCGATGGGCGGATGGCGTTCGGCATCGGCGGCATGCAGCCGGATTTCGCGCGGACGATCGATCGTCGGTACGCGTATCACGACGGCTCGATCCGCGCCGCCGCCCGAGACCTCCACCGCATGTTCCCGTCGTTCGTGGGCGTGCCGCTCGAAGCCGCGTGGGGCGGGCCGATCGACGTCGCGGGCCGGCACCTGCCCTCGTTCACGACGCTCGAGCCCGGCACCGTGCACGCGGGCGTGGGCTACACGGGCAACGGGGTCGGGCCGTCGCATCTCGGCGGGCAGATCCTCGCGCATCGGGCTCTCGGGCTCGACGGCGCGGTGCTGCGGCTCTCCCTGGTCGACCTCGAGCCCAAGCGGTTCCCGCCCGAGCCCCTGCGGAGCGTCGGCTCGTTCGTCGCGAACCGGGCGATCCGGCGCCGGGACGACGCGCTCGACGAGGGCAGATGGGTCAGCCCGGTGGTCGAGGTGACGGCCCGCCTACCGAGGTGGCTCGGGTACGACCTCGGGCCCTGAGCGGCGTGATCGGCAGGAGACATCTTGCCGAAAGACCGATTGAGGAGGGGACCGGGGCCATCTACGATGATGGCCCAATCGTCGGGAGGATCGCCGCTCATGTCCGAAGAGATCGTTGTGGGCCAGGAGCACGAGGAGCAGGGCGCCGAGATCGTGCACGAGGACATCATGCAGCGACTGCTGAACTACCAGCGCCATCTGCGGGAAGGGGACTCGCCGAGCGAGGCCGCCGGGGCGGTCACCGCCACGATGACCGAGACGGACATGGTCGTCGATCTCACCCACGCGGAGGCCGAGCTGGAGGCCGTGGACCTCGTCGTCATCGAGGAGGCGGCTGAGCCGACGAGCCCCGCCGAGAACGCCCCAGCCGTTCCGACGGCGGCCGACCTCGCCGCCCGCGTCGCCGAACTCGAGCACGCGGTCGCGCGGGTTTCGGCGATGATCACCGATCTTCGGAACCGGTTCCAGGACATGGCGGTCGACTCGGACGAGCGCCTGGCCGCGGTCTCCGAAGCGCTCTCGGAGGCCGGAGGCTCCGGATCGGCGTAGCTTCCCATCGGTCGCTTTTCGGGCCTCCACCCGACCGACCGGACGCCGGTGCTATGTTCGCGCCGCGGGGCGGTAGCTCAGTCGGTCTGAGCAGCGGACTCATAATCCGTCGGTCGCAGGTTCAAGTCCTGCCCGCCCCACCCGCGAGAGCCTCCCGAATGCGGGACCCTAGCGAGTGGCGACGAGCCAGAGGCGATCGGAGCCGAGCTCGAACGGTTCCAGTCCGTCGTCGAGCGCCTCGAACGAGGTGAACCCGGCCTCGGTGAGCAGGTCCGTGAGGTCCTTCACGGAGTAGAGGTGCATCGACGAACGGCGCTCGGTGCGCTCGCCACCGCGCAGGAACGTCCACGTCGTCTCGGTCCGGCCGGTCGCGATGGCGAACGAGCGCTCCTCGAGCACGACCGTCCCCTCGACCTCGAACCAGTCCCTCTCGCCGAAGCGGGCGAGGATCGACTCGAGCGCAGGGACGTCGATCAGGAAACGCCCGCCGGGTCGCAACGCGCGGGCGACCGCGCTCGCCTGAGCGAGGTTCCCGTCCTCGTCGAAGTACCCGAACGACCCCCAGAAGCACAGCGCGGCGTCGAACTCCGCCTCGAACGGGAGCTCGCGCATGTCCGCCTCCTCGTACCGGACACCATCACCACGGGCGAGCGCGACCTCGAGGAACCGGTCGGTGATGTCGACGCCGACGACGTCGCACCCACGCGCCGCGAGCCGGCTCGCGATCCGTCCGGTCCCGCACGGCACGTCGAGCACCCGCATCGAAGGCTCGAGCCGCAGGGCTCGGACGATCCGATCTGCCTGATCGTCGGCGTCCTCGGCCGAGTCCCACCCCAGCTGGACCTGCTGCCAGCCGGCGGACGCGAACATGTCCTCCCACCACTCGCTCAACGGAGCCTCCAAGTCCTGACCCGATCGGCATGGGCGAACGTCGCGAGATCGGCCCCCGGGAAGACCTTGCCTTTCCTCGTGGAAGATCTCCGCCGCGGATCCATCCGAACCAGTGAGCCCGATTCTCCCCCAAGTCGAAGAGGGCCGTGCCTGCGGGCGATGTTCATCGGGATCGCCGGGTCCCTACCCCGGCAGGGCATTCGACCCTGCCTGCTATCTCCAAGGGAGTGGATGGTCAGACCTCTGCCGAGCCCGCGGCGCCGACGGAGGTGCGACGTGCCAGACGTCGACAGCCAGGGTGTCCGGATCCACTACGAACTGGCTGGGCAAGGCCGCCCGCTCGTGCTCCTTCACGGCGCCACGCTCGAGGGATCGGCCTGGTCTCGTGCTGGCTACGTCAAGGCCCTCGAACGCGATCACCGTCTGCTCATCCTCGACTGGCGAGGCCACGGGCAGAGCGCCAAGCCTCATGAACCGAAGGCCTACCAAGGCGAGGTGATGGCCCGCGACATCCTCGCCGTCGTGGACGCCGAGGCGATCGAGAGATTCGCGATCTGGGGACACTCATCCGGCGGATGGCTCGCTTGGGTGGCGGCGTCAGCCGCACCGGAGCGCGTGGCGGCCATGATCGCGACGGGCAGTGCCGATCCAACGCCCGACACACCCGAGGCATGGGCCGAGTTCGATGAGGGGTTCGGCGAACCTGTGAGGCGTGCCGGGATGCCAGCGCTCGTCGAGGCCACGAGAAGGTGGGAACGCGGCCCGCTCCCCGGGTGGGTGGAGCCGATGATGCTGCGCGCAGATGAGGACGCGTTCCTCGCTTCGATCTCTAGCGAGAACCTCGACGACGGCATCGCCTCCCTGGACGACTTCCCCGTGCCGGTGCTCCTGATCGTCGGCGAGTACGAGGATGAGGACGCCGCGGCGCCGAGGGTGGCTGCAACCGTGCCTCGTGGAGAGAGTCTGGTCCTTCCGGGCCTCGGACACATCGGTGCGTTCGATCGCAGCGACCTGGTTTTGCCGGCCGCTCGTGCGTTCCTCGACCGATGGTTCCCCTGGGGGTAGCCGATGTCCTCGCCGCCCCCGCCGTCGCGGCCGCTCCTCCTGTTCGAGGGCGGGTGAAGGTTCTGCCGAGCGGCGGCGAGGTTCGTCGCCTGGGTCGATCGGCGGGATGAGCTCGCCCTCCTCGCGTTCGACGACGCGGAAGCCGCTCCCTACGTGGAGGTCATCCCTGAAGACGTCCTCCACAAGTCCTGGCACCTGATCGAGCCGAGCGGCATACGCCTCGTCGGTGCGCCCGCTGGG
>JBLNAW010000020.1:0-2734 GCA_050259555.1 Solirubrobacterales bacterium | reverse complement strand
CTCTCCGTTGGGGTGGCTCCGTAGCGGGGGCGGGAATCGAACCCGCGACACAGCGATTATGAGCCGCTTGCTCTGCCTCTGAGCTACCCCGCCTCAGCGCGCAGGGAAGTCTACCGGCCGTAGGCGCGAGGCGGCACCCCTGACCTGCGGGATCCTACGCGCGGGGCCGCTCGGTCTCGAGCACGCGGATGTCGCGCTCGGCGAGCGCGGCCAGCATCGCGCGCGGGTCGAGGGCGGCCTCGGGCGCGTGCACGCCGACCGGCGCCGCGCCGCGCGCGACGAGGTCGGCCGCGATCGCCGCCACCGTGCCCGTCACCGCCGCCGAGGCCGAGGGCTCCCCCACGCGCTCGACGACGAGATCGAACACGAGCGTGACGGGCTCGCCGTCGAGCATCCCGTCGGCCTCCACGTGCTTGAGGTTCGCCGTCGGCAGGTCCGCCGGCAGCCCCGCCCGCCCGATGTACGAGGCCGCGAGGTGCCGGGGCACGATCTGGGTCCCGCCGAACGCGAACGGCTCGGCCGAGTCGAACCCCACCTCGAGCAGGGCTCGGATCCTCGCGGTCTCGTCCGCCGGGTAGCCCACCTTGAAGGACACGTCGCGGACCGGCATCGCGCGCGGGAGCGTGAGCGCCTCGGGGTGCGGGACCAGGTGGACTGCCTGGGGCCCGTAGGGCTCGGGGAAGGTCACGACCTCCTCCTCGCCGAACGACGGCCGCTCCTCGTGCCGGCCGTCCACGAGGACGAGCGAGGTTCCGACGCTCGCATCGAGGCGCGTGTAGACGATGCCCGGCGAGGTCGTCATCGGGTGCGTGATGTAGGAGGAGAAGCGGACGGCATCGAGCCGGTCCAGGCGTTCGGCGGCCCGCCGGGCGAGCAGGTTGGTGAGCCCCGGCGCGACGCCGCACCCGGCGACGAGGCGACATCCACGGGCTCGCGCGGGGTCGTCGAGCTCGAGCTGCTCGCGCGTCTCCGGGTAGTAGGCGCCGAGGTCCACGCCGTGCACACCCGCGTCGATCGCGGCTCGCGTCACGGCGACGACCTGCCGCATGAGGGTCGCGTTCAGGACCGCGTCGACGCCCTCCATCGCGGCCGCCAGCGAGGCCGGATCGTCGACGTCGACGTGGCGAGCCTCCGCGCGCGCTCCGAGCTCGGCCGCGAGCGTCTCGGCGGCCTCGAGCCGTGCGTCGGCCACGACGAGGTCGTGATCCGTGGAGCGGTGGAGGTCCCGGACGGCGACCGAGCCCATCGCGCCCGCGCCGCCGAGAACGAGGATCCGTGCCATGGTCGTCGGGCCACAGCGTACCGAGCTCGGGCACGTCTCCTTGACCGCTCGCCCGATCCGCGGGTGGACCTACAGGTTCCGCGCCAAGATGGACCCTTGACGGATGTGGGGCGCGCCGGCGTGCACGAGGCCACGGGACTCGAGGCGGTCTACCGGCTCCGAGGGCCGGAGATCTGGCGCGCGCTCCTCGCGTTCACGGCCGATCCGGCGATCGCCGAGGACGCGCTCGCCGAGGCGTTCGCGCAGGCGCTCGCGCGGGGCGACGCGCTCCGCGATCCCGCCCGGTGGATCTGGCGGGTCGCGTTCCGGGTCGCCGCCGGCGAGCTGAAGGACCGGCGTCTCCGCTCCGGCGAGCTCGTGCACGAGCCGGCCGAGGACCTCCCCGAGTCGATCGCCCATGTGATCGCGGCGCTGGCTCGACTGTCGCCGAACCAGCGGCTGGCGGTGGTCCTGCACGACTACGCGGACCGGCCGGTGGCCGAGGTCGCCGCCACGATCGGCGCGAGCCGGGCGACCGTGCACGTCCATCTGAGCCAGGGGCGCAAGCGCCTGCGCGCGATGCTGGAGGACGACGATGCGTGACCTGAAGGACCTGCTGGGGCCGCTCGAGGACCGCGAGATGCCCGATCGCTGGGACCGGATCCGGCACCGGCCAGCCCGCCCGATGGCGGAGCCGCGCCGCTCGCGGATCGCGGCGATCGTCGTCGGCGGGATCGTCGCGGCGGTCGCGCTCGGGGTCGTCGCCGTCCTGTCCCCGCTCGGGGGCGGCTCGGGTCCCGCGGCGCCGGGCCCCCCGGAGGCCGGACCGCCCGCGTGGCTCGTCGATCGCGCCTACCGGATGGCGTACGGGAACGGCGACCTCACGCCGGAGGGGGCCGCGTGGGTCCTCTCCGACGCCGACACGATCGCCCCGGCCGTCGGGCTCGAGCACGGCGACCCCGCCCTCCGCGAGTACCTCGTCGTGCTGCAGGGGGACTTCACCGCGTTCGGCGCGAAGGTGCCCGCCGGCGCCGACCTGCCGACGGGCTCGGTGCTGGCCTTCGCCGTCGACGCCGCCACGCGACAGGTCACGGACTTCGGCGTCGGGAACGAGCCGGTGGACGTCCCCGGACTCGAGGCGTTCGCGCTGCCCGACCCCTCGCAGACCCACACCTCGCCGAGCGGCTGGACCCTCGCGGTCCCGCCGGACTGGTCGCTCGAGCCGGCGCCTGCCGACGGGGTGCTGATCGCGAACCGCGCGGTCCCGGGACCGTCGGGGGAGGACCTCGCCTGGCCGACGGCCGGGTTCCCCGTGGACGGGGCAGCGCTCCTGGTCGCCACCGCGCCCGCGCCGATCCCGGCGGACGTCGGGACCCTCGTTCGGCCGCCCGTGTCGTTCGACCACGACTTCGTGAGGGTGGACCTCGATGTCTCGAACGGGAAGGGTGTGACCGACTTCACCGCGCTGGTGCA
>JBLNAW010000019.1:0-7282 GCA_050259555.1 Solirubrobacterales bacterium | reverse complement strand
AGGATCTGCAGCCTCTCCTTGCCCGCGTGGTCGCGCGAGTCGTAGATGAAGCGGTGCGCCTGGACGATCGCCGCGGGTCCCACGTACCCCTCGTCGCCCCAGAAGATCGGGCACGAGGTCGTGCAACACGCGCACAGGATGCACTTCGTCGTGTCGTCGAAGCGGTGCCGGTCCTCGGGCGACTGGTAGCGCTCCTTGTCCGGCTCGCCCTCGTCGTTGATGAGGTAGGGGAGCACCGAGCGGTACCCGGCGAAGAACGGCTCCATGTCCACGATGAGGTCCTTCAGCACCGGGAGCCCTCGGATCGGCTCGACGGTGACCTTCGGGACCACCTCGCGGACGAGGACCTTGCACGCCAGGCGATTCTGGCCGTTCACCATCAGCGCATCCGAGCCGCAGATCGCGTGCGCACACGAGCGCCGGAGCGAGAGCGTGCCGTCGTGGTACCACTTCACCGTGTGCAGCGCGTCGAGGAGCCGGTCGTTCGGCTCGGCCTCGACCGTGAACTCGTCCCACCACGACTCCTCGCCACGGAGCTCCGGGTTGTAGCGCCGGATCTTCAGCGTGAGGCTGACCTTGCCGGTCCCGCCGGCCTTCCGCTGGTCGGATGTCTCCAGCACGTCGCCCACCTCGGCGCCCATCAGTACTTCCTCTCCGCCGGCACGTAGTGGCCGAGCTTGACCGGCTTGAACTCGAGGCGCACCTCGCCGTTCGGCTCGCGGTAGGCGAGCGAGTGCTTGAGCCAGTTCACGTCGTCGCGCGTCGGGAAGTCGTCGCGCCAATGCGCGCCGCGGCTCTCCTGCCGCGCGAGCGCCGCTTCCACCAGTGGTTCGGCGTTGTCGAGCAGGAATCCGAGCTCGACGGCCTCCATCAGATCGGTGTTGTAGAGCTTGCCCTTATCGGTCACCCGCACGTCGCGGTACCGCTCCTGGAGGTCTCCGAGGATCTCGCGCATCTTCGTGAGGGTCTCGGCGGTCCGCACGACGAACGCCAGGTCGAACATCGCCTCCTGGAGCTCCGTGCGGATCTCGGCGGCGTTCGTGCCGGTCTCGCGCGTGAGGATCCCCTCGAGCAGGTCCCGCGTGAAGCCCTCGGGCTTCTCGGGCTGGTCGGGGAGCTCGGCGTCCTTGCAGAACCGCGCCATGTGCTTGCCCCCCTTGCGGCCGAACACCACGATGTCGAGCAGCGAGTTCGTGCCGAGGCGGTTCGCACCGTGCACCGAGACGCAGGCGCACTCGCCCGAGGCGTACAACCCGGGCACCTGGGTCGAGTCCTCGCCGGTCACGACCACGGTGTCGACGTCGGTCGGGATGCCGCCCATCGCGTAGTGGGCGGTCGGCTGGATCGGCACGAGCTCGGTCGTCGGCTCGACGTTGAGGTAGATGCGGGCGAACTCGGTCACGTCGGGGAGCTTCTCCTCGATGACCTCGCGCGGCAGGTGCCGCACGTCGAGCCACACCGCGTCCTTGTTCGGCATCGCGCCGCGGCCTTCCTTGATCTCCTGGTAGATCGCGCGGCTGATGAGGTCGCGCGGCGCGAGGTCCTTCACGGTCGGGGCGTAGCGCTCCATGAAGCGCTCCTCCTCGCCGTTCAGCAGGATCCCGCCCTCGCCGCGGACGGCCTCGGACAGCAGGATGCCCATCTTGTAGACGCCGGTCGGGTGGAACTGGAAGAACTCCATGTCCTCCATCGGGATGCCGCGGCGGTACAGGATCGCCTGGCCGTCGCCCGTGAGCGTGTGGGCGTTCGAGGAGACCTTGTACATCCGTCCCGAGCCGCCGGTCGCGTACATCACGGCCTTCGCGCGGAAGACGTGCAGCTCACCGGTCGCGAGCTCGTACGCCACGACGCCCGAGCACGTCCCGTCCGTCATCAGCTGGTCGAGCACGTAGAACTCGTTGAAGAAGCGCACGTTGCGCTTCACGCACTGCTGGTACAGCGTCTGGAGGATCATGTGGCCGGTGCGGTCGGCCGCGTAGCACGCGCGCTTCACCGGCGCCTCGCCGTGGTTGCGCGTGTGGCCGCCGAACCGCCGCTGGTCGATCTTGCCGTCGGGGGTGCGGTTGAACGGCAGCCCCCAGTGCTCGAGCTGGTAGATCGTGTCGACGGCCTCCTCGCACATCACGAGGGCCTCGGGCTGGTCCACCAGGTAGTCGCCGCCCTTGACCGTGTCGAACGCGTGCCACTCGGGGTAGTCCTCCTCGACGTTCGCGAGCGCGGCGCACACGCCGCCCTGCGCCGTCCCCGTGTGGGAGCGCGTGGGGTAGATCTTCGAGATCACGGCCGTGCGGACGTTGTCCGCCGCCTCGATCGCCGCGGCGAGGCCCGCACCGCCGGCGCCGACGATCACCGCGTCGTACGTGTGGAAGGTCGTCATGCCGCACCCGGCCATCTGCTCGCATCGAACGTGAAGACCACGACCGTGCCGAGCACGAAGAGGATGAACCCGAGGGTGTAGAAGAGCATGTTCACCGCGAAGCGCGCCCCCGGTGGTTTCACGTAGTCCTGGACCACGACCCGAAGGCCGTTGATCCCGTGGATCAGCGCGAGGGACAGGAGCGCCCAGTCCCAGGTCTGCCAGAGCGGATCGCTCCAGCGGACCGCGACGAAGCTGAAGTCCACGCGGTCGATCCCCTCGTCGAGCACGTGCATGATCAGGACGTGCCCGACGGCGAGGAACAGCAGCACCACGCCCGAGATCCGCATGAACAGCCACGTCCACAGCTCGAAGCCGCCGCCCGGCCGCTCGCGCGATCCCTGCGGGCTCATGCCGCGAGCCCTCGGCGTCTGCATCTCGATCCGCTCCTCCGTCCGGGCGGCCATCACAACCACCCCACGAGCTGGAGCGTGGCCTTCCCGATGATCCACGTGATCGGGATCATCGCGAGCACGAACAGGCCGGTGGACAGCAGCGAGAGCTGCTTCATGTAGCGCGTCGTCTTCGGCCAGAAGTCGAAGAGCATGATCTTCAGGCCGTTCAACGCGTGGTACAGGACCGCGGCCACGAGCCCGAGCTCGAGCAGCCGCACGAACCAGTTGTGGTAGACGGACTCGACACGGTTGTAGGCCTCGGGGCCCCAGCCGACGACCGCCGTGTCCACGATGTGCACGAAGAGGAACAGGACGATCGCCACACCGGTGAGCCGGTGGGCGATCCACGACCACTGTCCAGGACTGCCCTTGTACAGGGTTCCGACGTCCGACTTGCGCTTCGCCACGTGCGCCCCCGTTCGCCGCGAGCGTTCTCCCGTAATCTATCGCGCGCTCGCAGAGGCCCGGCTGCCGCCCAGTCTCCGCGGCTCGTCGCCCATACTCCACTTCGTCGCGGGTCCCTTCCTTATGGGCTTCGGTCCCGGCTCGCCCGGGCCTCCCGGGCCCAGGGCTGACTGCTGGTCAGGCGACCCGGACGGCCACCATCAGGCCGTCCCGGGTGGGAACGATCGTCGAGAGGTAGCGCTCGTCCCGGGCGATGAGGGCGTTGTGCTCGAGGATCGCGCGGGTGTCGGCGCGCTCGGGCTCGGGTTCGGTGACGCGCCCGTACCACAGCACGTTGTCGCAGAGGTAGAGGCCGCCGACACGGACGCGCTCGCGGGCGGCGCGCCAGGCGTCGGGGTAGCCCTCCTTGTCGATGTCGTTGTAGACGACGTCGAACTCGCCCTCGGCCGCGTTCAGGTGCGTGACCGCGTCGCCGACGTGCCAGCGGATCGGAGCGCCGAGACCCGCTCGGCCGAGGTACCCGAGCGCCTTCGCCTCGTTCGCTGCGTCGCCGTCGGTGCCGTGCACCTCGCCGTCCGGCCCGACCGCTCGCGCGAACCAGTACGCCGAGTATCCGTAGCCCGACCCGAGCTCGAACACCCGCCGAGCGCCGATCGAGCGCGCGAGCACCTCGACGGTCGCGCCGACGAGCCGGTCGATGATCGGGAAGTCGTTCGCGTGCGCCTCGGCCTCCATCTCGAGCAGCACCGGCTCGTCGTGGCGCGCGAGGAGCGTGCCCATGTACGTCTCGACCCTCGGATCCACGATGTCCATGGCGGGCATGCTATCCCGCTACCCTGGAACGCATGAGCGAGGACCGGCGGGCGACGGACTCGGGCATCGAGCTCCATCCGGTGTATGGGCCGGAGGACCTCGGCGCCTCGTTCGAGCTCGAGGGGCCGGGGGAGGCGCCGTTCACCCGCGGCCTCTACCCCTCGATGTACCGGGGTCGCCTCTGGACGATGCGCCAGTACGCCGGCATGGGCACCGCCGCCGAGACGAACGCCCGATCCCGCTACCTCCTCGAGCACGGCCAGACGGGCCTGTCGGTGGCCTTCGACCTGCCGACGCAGATGGGCCTGGACTCGGACCACCCGCGCGCCGAGGGCGAGGTCGGCCGCACCGGCGTCGCCATCGACTCGGTCGAGGACATGGCGCGGCTGTTCGAGGGCATCCCGCTCGACCGCGTCTCGACCTCGATGACGATCAACGCCACCGCGCCGATCCTGCTGCTGCTCTACGAGCTCGTCGCCGAGGAGCAGGGGATCGCCGCATCCGAGCTGGAGGGCACGGTCCAGAACGACCTGTTGAAGGAGTACGCCGCGCGCGGAACGTACATCTACCCGCCGAAGCCGTCGATGCGGCTCATCACGGACCTGTTCGCGTACTGCGGCGAGCGCATCCCGAAGTGGAACACGATCTCGATCAGCGGGTACCACATGCGCGAGGCCGGGGCGACCGCCGTGCAGGAGGTGGCGTTCACGCTCGCGGACGGCATCGCGTACGTGCAGGCCGCGCTCGACGCCGGGCTCGAGGTGGACGAGTTCGCGCCGCGCCTCTCGTTCTTCTTCGCGTGCCACATGCACTTCTTCGAGGAGATCGCGAAGTTCCGTGCGGCCCGGCGCTTGTGGGCGCGCATCATGACCGAGCGGTTCGGCGCGAAGGACCCGCGGAGCCTCATGCTCCGGTTCCACACCCAGACCGGTGGGGCGACCCTCACGGCCCAACAGCCGCAGAACAACATCGTGCGGACGGCGATCGAGGCGTTGGCGGCCGTGCTCGGCGGCACGCAGTCGCTGCACACGAACTCCTTCGACGAGGCGCTTGCGCTCCCGACCGAGGAGGCCGTGAAGATCGCGCTCCGGACGCAGCAGGTGATCGGGTACGAGACGGGCGTCCCGAACGTCGCCGACCCGTTCGGCGGCTCCTACTACGTCGAGGCGCTCACCGCGGAGGTCGAGCGGCGCGCCCTGGAGTACCTCGAGCGGATCGACGGGATGGGCGGGGCGGTCGCCGCGATCGAGCAGGGCTTCATCCAGGACGAGATCCACGAGTCGGCGTTCCGGGTTCAGCGTGCCGTCGAGTCCGGCGACCGCGTGATCGTCGGCGTGAACCGGTTCGAGGAGCCGGTGGAGCGTCCGGTCCAGATCCAGCACATCGCGGAGGAGGAGGTCTCCCGCCAGACCGAGCGCCTGCGTGCCCTCCGCACGGGACGGGATGCCGGCGGGGTCGAGCGCGCCCTCGACGCGGTCGAGACCGCGGCGCGCGGGACGGCGAACCTCCTGCCGCCGATGAAGGATGCCCTGCGGGCCCGGGCCACCCTCGGCGAGGTCTCCGACGTGCTCCGAGGCGTCTTCGGAGAGCACCGGCCCCGGAGCTGACCGGCGGCCTCCGGGCTAGACTGCGGACACCTCGACCCCCGGGAGGCTCTCGATGCGCGTTCGACGAACCCTGACCCTGGCCCTCGTCCTCGGCGTGCTCGCCGTCCCCGCGCTCGGGCGCACGGCGCTCGCGGTCGAGGACTCGAGCACCGCGCTCGGCCGCGTGTTCCTGCCCAACCCGGTCGTCACGCTCCACGATCAGACCCTGACCGACCAGAAGGACCGCGACTACGCGGCGCTCGCGGACGCCTACCAGGTGGTCACGCTCACGAACCTCGACGGCAGCGGCTACCTGCACGGGGACTTCGCGTACGTCTCGGGGACGAAGAACGACGCGTTCAGCGCGACCGGCGAGTTCCTGTACGGACGCTCGCACACGTGGTTCGAGCAGGTGATGGCGTACGAGGCGGTCACCCAGGCCCAGCTCTACATCCAGAGCCTCGGGTTCACGAACGTGAACGACGAGCCACAGAACATGCGGGTCGACCAGTACGGGGCCGACAACAGCTTCTACGACCCCGCGAAGGACACCATCACCCTGGGCAAGGGCGGCGTGGACGACGGTGAGGACATGGAGGTCATCTGGCACGAGTACGGCCACGCGATCCAGGACGACCAGGTGCCCGGGTTCGGTGTTTCCCACGACTCGGGGTCGATCGGCGAGGGGTTCGGCGACTACTGGGCCTTCACGATGAGCGAACCGGTCTCGGGCGGATACGGGGCGGCCTGCATCATGGATTGGGACTCGGTCTCGTACACGACCACCGTGCCGCACTGCCTGCGCCGGGTCGACCTCGACCTGACCGTCGACGACCAGACCGGTCGGATCCACCACGACGGGCAGATCTGGTCTCGAGCCCTCTACGACATCCACCTCGCGCTCGGCCGCGAGACCGCCGACCGGATCATCCTGCAGGCGCAGTTCGCCTTCGGCGTCGACCCGAGCTTCGCGGACGCCGCGAACGCCACCGTCGCGGCGGCGGAGCAGCTCGCGGGCCACGGGGCCGCGATCAAGGTGCAGAAGGCGTTCGAGGCTCGCGGGCTCCTGTAGTCAGCTCCGTGCCGCGGACCCCTGCTGAACCGCGAGCCGCATGGGTTTCGTCCATCGGTGCACGGCTGGTAACGCACGAACCTATGCAATACCGTGGTAAGTATGGTCTCTGGCTGCATCGGGTGCGAACCTTGGGATGTCGGCACGGGATGGACCCGCGCCGCGCGGACCAAGGAGGGCACACCGATGAGGAAGCGTTTCTTCGCTCTGGCGGTCGCCGGATCACTGGCGATCTCGCTGCTCGTGGTGGGCACGGCGAACGCGGCCGATGCCTCCCTGAACGTCGTGCACGGTATCCCCGGCGTCGACGTCAACGTCTGCGTGAACGGCGACGTTGCGATCCCAGACTTCAACCCCGGTGAGGTCGTGACGGGCGTCCCGCTTGCCGGTGGCACCTACGACATCAAGATCGTCGGCGCGGCTGGCACCTGCGACGATGCCGCGATCCTCGAGGCCACCGGTATCGAGCTCGCCGGCGGCAAGGACTACACGGCGGTCGCCTATCTCTCCGAGGACGGCACGCCGACCCTCGGCCTGTTCAAGAACAACATCAAGGCCCTCGACAAGGGCATCTCGCGCCTCACCGTCCGCCACA
>JBLNAW010000018.1:0-7038 GCA_050259555.1 Solirubrobacterales bacterium | reverse complement strand
CCGCCCGAGATCGGCATCGCGCTCGAGCGGTAGAGCGGGCGGCTCACCCGCCGGTGCCGACCCGAGCGCGCCATCCGGTCAGGACAGGTCCCGGGGGACGACGAAGCTTACGAGCACGGCGCGCCCCGGTCCGAGGTCGGACCAGGACCCCTCGAACGAGAGCGATACCAGCGCGCCCGTCGGCAGCTTCCTCCGGAGCCGGCCGAGGGCCTCGCCGCCCGAGGCGAGCTCGAGCGCGAGGTCCTGGAGCCCGGGGTTGTGGCCCACCACGAGGACGGTCTCGGTGCCGGCGGGAACGGCACGCAATCGCTCGAGGAGCTCCTCGGCATCGGCCGCGTAGAGGGTCTCCTCGAAGGACACCCTCGGATCGCCGAGGGCTCGGCGCACGCGCGCGAGCGTCTGCCGAGCCCGGATCGCGGGTGAGCAGAGCACGAGCTCGGGGTGCATGCTCACGGCCCGGATGTGCTCGGCGACCCGCTTCGCGGCACGTCGTCCGCGGGACGAGAGCGGCCGGTCGCGGTCGCTCAAGCCGGGATCGTCCCAGCTCGACTTCGCGTGACGGAGCAGCTCTAGGTGCGGCATCGGGATCGCCGGGCGGAGCGAACCGCCCGGAGGGCGCCCTCGGCAGGACTCGAACCTGCGCCCCCGGCTCCGGAGGCCGGTGCTCTATCCACTGAGCTACGAGGGCTCGCGTGGATGAGTCTAGCAACGAGCCCCCGGTGCTCCCGAAGCCCTATCCTTGCGGCCCGTGAGCGCCGAGACCCCCCCGCGCGTGCTCGTCGTCGAGGACGAGCCGATCATCCTGCGCCTCCTGCAGGTGAACCTGCGACTGCAAGGCTTCGAGGTCGTCGCGTGCTCGAACGGGGAGGACGCGCTCCGCCGGGCCGAGGAGCGTCCGCCCGACGTCGCCGTGCTCGACATCGTCCTTCCGGGGATCGACGGGTTCGAGGTCTGCCGCCGGCTGCGTGCGACCGCGGCCACCGCCGAGGTCCCGGTGATCATGGTGACGGCGCAGGCTCAGGCGGAGGATCGGGAGCGCGGCTACGCTCTCGGCGTGCACGAGTACGTCACGAAGCCGTTCGAGCCGACCGAGCTCGTGGCGCTCGTCCGCGGCGCGCTCGCCGGCCGGGCGGGCTGAGGCGGGGGCCATGATCGAGGAGCGCCTGTCCGCCCTCCTGCGCGAGGCGCTCGTCGCGAGCGCCCCCGAGCTCGGCCTCGAGGGCGAGCCGCCCGCGATCGAGCTGTCGACCCCGAAGCTCAAGGAGCACGGCGACTTCGCGACGAACGTCGCCCTCGCGGTGGCCGGCAGGGCGGGTCGCCCGCCGCGCGAGGTGGCCGAGATCCTCGTGGCGCACGTGCCGGTCGCGAGCTTCCTCGAGCGCGTCGAGGTCGCCGGCCCCGGCTTCATCAACCTGTTCGTCACCGACGAGTGGCTGCACGACGCCCTGCGCGACGCGGTGCGTCTCGGCCCGGCGTACGGACGCGGCGAGGCGCTCGGCCGATCGGTGCAGGTCGAGTTCGTGAGCGCGAACCCCACCGGGCCGCTCCACATCGGCACGGCGCGGAACGCGGTGATCGGCGACGCGGTCGCCGAGGTGCTGCAGGCGGCCGGCTGGACGGTGGAGCGCGAGTACTACTTCAACGACGCCGGCCGGCAGATGGACCTGTTCGGGGCGTCGGTGGAGGCCCGCTACCTCCAACGGTTCGGGCGCGACGTCGAGGTCCCCGACGAGGGCTATCACGGCGCCTACATCGGCGACCTCGCCGAGGACATCGCGGCGACCTCAGGTGACGCCTTCGTCGACCTGCCGGAGGAGGAACGCCGGGAACGGCTCCTCCACGAGGGCGCGGAGCGGATCCTCGGGCAGATCGAGGGATCGCTCGAGCGGTTCGGCGTGCGCTTCGATCGCTTCCTGCACGAGAAGGAGCTGCACGACTCGGGCGAGGTGCAACAGGCCGTCGATCGGCTCCGTGCCGGCGGCTACGTCTACGACGCCGACGGTGCGGTCTGGTTCCGCTCGACCGCGTTCGGCGACGACAAGGACCGGCCACTGATCCGCTCGAACGGGATCCCGACCTACTTCGCGGCCGACTGCGCGTACGTCGTGGACAAGTTCGCTCGCGGCTTCGACCACCTGATCTACGTCTGGGGCGCCGACCACCACGGCGACGTCGCCCGGGTGAAGGGCGCCGCCCAGGCGATGGGATACGACCCCGATGCGGTCGAGGTCGTCTTGTACCAGTTCGTGACCCTGTACCGGGGGGGCGAGCTCGTGCGGATGAGCAAGCGGGCCGGCGACATCGTCACGCTCGACGAGCTGCTCGATGAGGTCGGGGTCGACGCCACGCGGTTCACGCTCCTGTCCCGCTCGAACGACTCGCCGATCGACTTCGACATCGAGCTCGTGAAGCGCCAGACGATGGACAACCCCGTCTACTACGTGCAGTACGGGCATGCGCGCATCGCGAGCATCCTGCGGCACGCGGCCGAGCGCGGCATCGCGCTCGGCCCCGTCGAGGAGGTTGACCTGTCGCTGCTGTCGACGGAGGCCGAGCTCGATCTCCTGAAGTCGATCGCCGAGGTTCCACCACGGACCCGCGAGGCGGCCGAGCTCCGTGCGCCGCACCGGCTCACCTACTTCGCCCGCGAGCTCGCCGAGCGCTTCCACCGCTTCTACACGGAGTGCCGCGTGGTCACGGAGGACGAGGCGCTCACGCAGGCTCGGTTGTGGCTGTCGACCGGCGCGAAGCAGGCGATCGCGAACGTGCTCGGTCTGCTCGGGGTGAGCGCGCCGGAGGCGATGGAGCGTCCGGATGCCTGAGGGCGACGGTGATCCCTGGCCGTCGAACGCGACCTTCGATCGGCTGGGGCTCTCGATCGCCGGGATCCGCGCCACCGAGCTCGCGGGGCGGTTCGGCACGCCGCTGCTCGTTGCGGACGAGGCGCACCTGCGTGAGCGCGCCCGCGCGTTCGCGAGCCTGTTCCCGCATCCGCTCTACGCCGTGAAGGCGTTCACGTCTCACCGGGTGATCCGGCTGGTCGCGGAGGAAGGCCTCGACCTGCTCGCGTCGACCGACGGCGAGCTCGAGGCGTGCCTCCGGGCGGGGATCCCGGCGTCCCGCATCGTGCTGCACGGCAACAACAAGTCCGACCTCGAGCTCCGGATGGCCGTTCGCGAAGGCGTTCGGCTCGTGACCGTCGACAACCCCGCCGAGCTCGAGCGGCTCGAGGACGCCGCCGCCGAGATCGGCGTCGTGCAGCGCATCCTGCTGCGCGTCGTGCCCGAGATCGGCGCCGGGGTGCACGAGTCGGTCCGCACCGGACAGCCCGGTTCGAGGTTCGGCACCCCGCTCCCGCTCGTGCCCGAGACCGTCCGCCGCGCGATGGCGCTCCCGCACGTCGAGCTCGCCGGGATCCACGCGCACATCGGCTCGCAGGTGCTCGAGGCCGAGCCGTACCTCGCGGAGATCGACGTGCTCCTCGACCTGCTCTTGCGGCTGCGCGAGGAGACCGGCTTCGAGGCCGACGTCCTGGACGTGGGTGGCGGGTTCGGGGTCGCGTACACGGACGAATCGCCGGTGCGCCTGGACGAGATCGCGCCGGCCGTGCTCGCGCGCGTGCGCGAGGGTGCCGCGAGCCGCGGCTTACGGATCCCGCACACGCTCGTCGAGCCGGGACGCTCGGTCGTCGGCCAGGGGGTGCTCACGCTGTACCGCGTCGGCATGGTGAAGCGGGCGCCCGACGACCACGCGATCGTCGCGGTCGACGGTGGGATGTCGGACAACATCCGGCCGATGCTCTATGGCTCGCGGTACTCGGTCGCGTTCGCCGGTCCGCAGCCCGACGGGCCGTCGGCCGTCGTCGAGGTCGTCGGCCGCCACTGCGAATCGGGGGACGTCCTGGCCAGCCGCGTCGAGCTGCCGGCCGAGCCGCGTCCCGGCGACCTCCTCGCGTTCGCCGGGACCGGCGCCTACACGTACTCGATGGCGAGCGCGTACAACCGGGTCGGCCGCCCGGCGGTCGTCGCCGTGGTGAGCGGGGCGGCAGAGCTGTGGATCCGCCGTGAGGACGCCGCCGATCTGGACCGGCTCGAGCCGGCCGCGACGGCATCGCGGCAGGAGGCGATCCCGATCGCCGGCGTCGAGATCCGAACGGCGACGCCGCGCGACGCCGAGGGGTTCCTCAACCTCTACCGGGACGTCGCGGCCGAGGAGCGCTTCCTGCGCTCGGAGCGCATCGCGCGTTCGGTGCGTGCGACGCGTCGGCTCTTCCGGGAGCCGAGGACATCCGAGCACTGCTTCCTCGTCGCGGCCGAGGGCGGCCGCGTCGTCGGATGGATCTCGCTCACGCGCGATGCCCATCCGATCGTCCGGCACGTGGCGACGTTCGGGATGGCCGTGGCGGCCGAGCGCAGGGGCGAGGGCATCGGCACCGCCTTGCTCGAGGAGGGCCTGGGGTGGGCGCGCTCGGCGGGCGTCGACAAGGTCGAGCTCTCCGTCTATCCGGACAACCGAACGGCGCTCGCGTTGTACCGGCGGTTCGGTTTCGTGGAAGAGGGGAGACTGCGCCGGCACTCGCGGAAGTCCTACGGTGACGAGGACGAGATACTGATGGGCGTCTGGATCGGGGAGGACGGGTGATCGGGGGCTCGATGCGGGTGGGGATGCTCGGCTGCGGCAACGTCGGGTCGGCCGTGATCCGGCTGCTCGACCGGCACGCCGATGACATCGCCCGGCGCGCCGGGTGCCGGCTCGAGGTGGTGAAGGTCGCGGTCCACGACCCCGCGAAGGTGCGGGACGTGCCGCTCGAGCCGTCGAGGTTCACCGGCGACGCGATGGCCGTCGTCGAGGATCCCGACGTCGACATCGTGTGCGAGCTGATCGGCGGCGACGAGCCCGCGGGCTCGCTCGTCCTGGCCGCGTTCGAGCGCGACAAGCCGGTCGTCACCGCGAACAAGGAGCTCCTCGCGACGCGCGGGCGCGAGCTGTTCGACGCCTCGGACGCGAAGGGCCTCGATCTGTACTTCGAGGCCGCGGTCGGCGGCGGGATCCCGTTGATCCGCCCGCTGAAGGAATCGCTCACCGGCGAGCGCGTCCGCCGGGTGACCGGCATCGTGAACGGGACGACGAACTTCATCCTCACGAAGATGGCCGACGAAGGTCGGTCGTTCGCCGACGTCCTCGCCGAGGCGCAGGCGCTCGGTTACGCGGAAGCTGATCCGACCGCCGACGTCGAGGGCCACGACGCCGCAGCCAAGTGCGCGATCCTCGCCTCGATCGCGTTCAACGCGCGCGTCACGGCCGGGGACGTCTTCCGCGAGGGCATCTCGGCGGTCACGCCCGAGGACATCGAGTTCGCCCGGCGCCTCGGGTACGTGGTGAAGCTCCTCGCGGTGGCCGAGCTCGTCGAGGGCGAGCGGATCGCCGCTCGGGTCCACCCGGCGATGATCCCGGCGTCGCACCCACTGGCCGCGGTCCGTGACGCCTACAACGCGGTGTTCGTCGAGGGCGATCACATCGGCGAGCTGATGTTCTACGGTCGCGGCGCGGGTGGGGATGCCACGGCCACGGCGGTCGTTGGCGATCTCGTGAGCGTGGCGCGGAACCTGCGCTCCGGTGCCCGTGGCGTGGGCTGTACCTGCTTCCACGAGCGGACGATCCGCCCGATGTCGGAGATGGAGGGCCAGTACTACATCCTCACGAGCGTCGAGGACCGCCCCGGCGTGCTCGCCGAGATCGCCGGCGTGTTCGGCACGAACCGCGTGTCGTTGAAGAGCATGTGGCAGGAGGGCATGGGCGACGAGGCGCAGCTCGTGTTCATCACGCACCGGGCCCGCGAGGGCGCGTTCCAGGACGCGGTGGCGCAGATCCGCGACCTGCCGGCTGTGCGCGAGGTGCGCTCGGTGCTCCGGGTCGAGGCCGAGGAGTGATCGGGTGACGCACGGACAGTGGCGAGGGATCGTCGAGGAGTATCGCGAGCGCCTGCCGGTCACCGACGCGACCCCGGTGATCACCCTGCGCGAGGGCGGCACGCCGCTCGTGCGCTCGGAGGCGCTCTCGCTCGAGACCGGGTGCGAGGTCTGGTTGAAGTACGAGGGCGCGAACCCGACCGCCTCGTTCAAGGACCGCGGGATGACGCTCGCGATCAGCAAGGCGGTCGAGCAGGGGTCGAAGGCGGTCGTGTGCGCCTCGACCGGCAACACGAGCGCGAGCGCCGCGGCCTACGCCGCCAAGGCGGGGCTCACGTGCGCCGTGCTCGTGCCGAAGGGCAAGATCGCGATGGGCAAGATGGCGCAGACGCTCGTGCACGGCGCCCGGGTCCTCGAGGTCGAGGGCAACTTCGACGCCTCGCTCGAGCTGGCGCAGGATCTCGCCCGGCACTACCCGGTCACGCTCGTGAACTCGGTGAACCCGTACCGGCTCCAGGGGCAGAAGACGCTCGCGTTCGAGGTGTGCGACATGCTCGGCCGCGCGCCCGACATCCACTGCGTCCCCGTCGGCAACGCCGGCAACATCTCGAGCCACTGGATGGGCTACTCGGAGTACCTGAGCGACGGCGTGATCCACGAGCCGCCTCGGCTCTTCGGGTTCCAGGCGGCGGGGGCCGCCCCGCTCGTCCTCGGACATCCGGTGAAGGACCCGCAGACGATCGCGACGGCGATCCGGATCGGGAACCCGGCCTCGTGGGACAAGGCGGTCGCCGCCGCCACCGAGTCCGAGGGCGGCATCTCGGCGGTCACCGACCGCGAGATCCTCGCCGCCTACCGTCGGGTCGCGCACGAGGGACTGTTCGCCGAGCCGGCCTCGGCCGCGAGCGTCGCCGGCCTCCTGCATCTCGCGGCCGAGGGGACGCTCCCCGCGGGCGCGACCGTCGTGTGCGTGCTCACCGGCCACGGCCTGAAGGACCCCGAGTGGGCGATCACCGGCGCGGGCCACCCGCCGACGGTGCCGCCCGACCCGGTCGCGGTGGCGGCCGAGCTGGGGCTGTAGGCTCGCTCGCCGTGAGGCTCACCGCACACGTCCCCGCCACCTCGGCCA
>JBLNAW010000017.1:0-2811 GCA_050259555.1 Solirubrobacterales bacterium | reverse complement strand
GCCGCGTCTCGTCCCCGTTCACGACGGCGTGGTCGTCCGGCGCGTCCACCGCGAGCGTGAGCCCGCGCTCGCTCATCAGGGCCCGGTAGTCCTCGGCCGTCCGGCGCGCGAGCGCCGCGAGATCGAGATCGGCGCGCCGCAGCTCGATCTTGCCTCGCGCGATCCGGGTCACGTCCAGGAGATCGTCCACGAGCCGGGTCATGTGGCCGACCTGGCGCCGGGCGACCTCCCTCGCGCGCCGAGCCTGGGGCCCGACGGGATCGGAGCGGTCGAGGATGTAGAGCGAGTTCCGGATGGGCGCGAGCGGATTGCGCAGCTCGTGGGACAGCATCCCGAGGAACTCGTCCTTGCGCCGGTCGGCCTCCAGGAGCCGCGCGTTCGCCTCCCGCAGGGCGCCCTCGGCGCGCTTGCGATCGCCGATGTCCTCGATGATCGCGATCTCGTAGTCGGGGCGTCCGTGGTCGCCGCGGACCAGCGACAGCGTCAGCTTCGCCCAGACGTGGCGCCCGTCGGCGTGGACGAACCGCTTCTCGACCGTGTACGAGTCGAGGTCCCCCGCGGCCATCCGGCGGAACGAGGCGAGGTCCAGGACGACGTCGTCGGGGTGCGTGATCTCGGGCCAGGGCGTGCGGAGCATCTCCTCCCGCGAGCGGCCGAGCATCCGGCAGAACGCGTCGTTCACGTCGATCCAGCGCGCGTCCGAGAAGCGGACCCGGCCCATCCCCACCGCGGCCTGCTCGAACACCGACCGGAACTTCGCCTCGCTGGCCCGGAGCGCATCCTCCGCGCGCTTGCGCTCGGTGATGTCGGTCATCGAGAGCACCGCCCCCATGTGGCGGCCGTCCCGGAAGAACGGGACCGCGTTCATGCGGAGCCATCGCTGCGTGCCCCCGAGCGGCCGGACGCTCAGCACCTGCCCGCGGACGGTCTCGCCCTTCACGGCGGCGCGGTAGGCGATCAGCTCGTCCCGCTCCATGACGCGGCCGCTCTCGTCGTGGATCTCGTACTGCCGCCCCACCCGCTCGCGGACCGGAGCGCTTCGCTCCGACGCGGGGATCCTGAGCAGCTCGTCGGCGGCCCGCGTCGAGAGGATCGTCCGGCCGGCGCGGTCGTAGACGACGAGGCCGTCGGCGACCGCGTCGAGGACGGCCTCGAGCTGGGCGGCCTGCGTCCGCGCCTCCTCCTCCCGCGCGCGCAAGGCCGCCTCCGCCTCGCGCATCCGCTCGTCGGCGCGCCGCGCCTCGGTCACGTCGCGCGTGATCGCGAGGATGGACACGACCTGGCCGGATCCGTCCCGCTCCGGCACGAAGAGCGACGAGAAGGACTGCCTGCCGAACGTGGCGCCGTCGAACTCGAACTCGACCGTGCGCTGCTCGCCCGTCGCGAGCACCTCCTCGAAGTTCCGCATCCAGAAGGCGACCTTGTCCGCGGGCATCCCGAGCTCCGCGTTCGTCCTGCCGAGGACGTCGCGCGCCCGGACGCCGTACACCTTCGCCCCGTACTCGTTCAGGTACGTGTGCCGCAGCTGCTGGTCGAAGCGGGCGATGACCTCGGGCGCGTTCTCCGCGAGCGAGCGGTACTGCCGCTCGGCCTCGAGCAGCGCGCTCTCCACCCGCTTCAGGTCCGTGATCTCCACCCCCATCACGCCGATCCCGCGCCGCCCGCCGGGCAGCGGCAGCGGGAAGTACGAGGCGCGCCAGTGCGTGAGCTCGCCAGGCCGCCCCGACACCGGGCCATGGACCTCGACGTTGAGCTGCGGCTCGCCGGTGTCGAGCACCCGCCGCATCATCGGCCCGTACCGCGCGATCATCTCCGGGGCGATGTCCTTGAGCGACCTCCCGATGATGGAGTCGCGGGTCAGCCCGAAGTACGTCGGCGTCGTGGAGTCGCAGGCGACGACCCTGAGCTCGTCGTCCACGAGGTTCAGGATGCCGGGCGAGTGCGCGAAGAAGGCGTCGAGCGCGGCCTCGCTCGCGCGGAGCCGCTCCTCGTCGCGCCTCCGGTCGGTCACGTCGAGTCCGGTCGCGATGATGAACCTCACCTCGCCGTCGTCGTCCAGGATGGCGGTGTTGTTCCACGCGATCGTCCGCTCGGCGCCGTCCTTCATTCGCCAGCGGTTCTCGTGCTGATTGGGGAAGTGCCCGGCCCTCAGCTGCCGGAACGTCTCCCTGACCTCCGGGAGCTCGTCATCACGGATGAACACGTCGAAGACGGCTCTCCCGATCAGCTCCGACGCCGTGTAGCCGGTCGCGCGCTCACAGGCGTGGTTGACGCGGACGATGGTGCCGTTGCGGTCGAGCACGACGACGACGTTCGCGACCGTGTCGAGGACCGCGGAGGTGAAGGCGTGCTCCGCCCGGAGCGCCAGCTCGGCCCGCTTCTGGACGGTGACGTCACGGAAGAAGACGGCGATCCCGCCGGGGCTCGTGGGGTACGCGGTGATCGCGAACCAGGTGTCGAAGGGCCGGTAGTAGCTCACGAGCTGGACCGGCACCCGCTCGCGCATGCAGCGGTGGTACTCGCGCCACTGCTCACCCTGCGGATCCGCGACCTCGGGCCAGACCTCCCAGAACACGTGGCCGAGGGTCTCGGACCGGGACTTGCCGGTGGTCCGCTCTTGGGCTGCGTTGACCCGGACGATGACCCAGTCCTGATCCAGCTCGACGAGCCCGTCCCCGTGCTCGAGCAGCTCATCGCCGGGAGACCGCGCGCGCTCGGCCCCGGCGACGCGACGATCGTGCGCCTCGCCCGGTGCGTCCGGCGGGGGCTGCTTCGATCGGTTCGACCGGTTCCCTGGAGGTCTGGCGCCGC
>JBLNAW010000016.1:0-8572 GCA_050259555.1 Solirubrobacterales bacterium | reverse complement strand
AGGATCGCCTGCACGCCCGCCGCCGCCGCGTCCGCCAGCATGCAGGACTCCGCGAGGACGGCGAGACCGTCGAGCAACGCCGCGCCTCGACCGAGGGACGTCGCGATGCCGACGCCCCGCTTGCTCGGCTGCACCACGACCGCGATGCCGCCCCCGTCCGGCTTCGTGTGGATCGTGAGCTTCTGCCGCTTGCGCGCGAGGATGAAGTAGTCGCCTCCACAGCTCACGGTGACCTCGTCCATGTCCCGGGCGAGGAACCGTCCGACGTGATCGGTCACCGCCCCCTGGAACGAGAACATCGGCCCGACGCCGGCTCGGGCGGCCGCCCCCACCATCTCGCGAACGATCTCGGGCGCCTGCTCGTCGATCTCGATCGGGCGCTTGCTCGTGCGGATCTCGGGGTTGCGCAGGGTGTACGCGTGGAGCTGCTCCCAGAACGACAGGGCGGCGGCGCGTGACTCCTCGTTCAGATCGGTGCCGGCGGTGACGTGCAGCACCATGTCCTGCACCTGGATATCGAAAGTGCGCAGCTTGCGCCTGAGGAGCTTCACGAGGGGTCCTTCACCGGCCGATGATAACGAGCCCCGCCGACCGCTCGGCCGCCTGTCAGCGGACCGGCTCGCTGATCCGTCCGCCGCCGAGGAGCTCCTGCTCGCGATACACGACGACGCTCTGACCCGGTGCGACCCCGCGCTGCGGCGTCCGGAACGTGACGCGAAGGAGATCCCCGTCGGCCTCGAGCACGCTCGGGACGTCCTCGCCTCGGTAGCGGATCCGGACCTCGGCCTCGAAGGCCCCGTCGGCCGGCGGCTCCCCCGCGACCCACGACACACGATCGGCGACGAGACCGCCCCGGGCGAGCAGCTCGCCCGGGCCGACGACGACGCGGTTCGCCTCGGCGTCGATCTCGAGCACGTACGCCGGCGCCGGCCCCGAGACGCCGAGTCCTCGCCGCTGCCCGACCGTGAACGCTGCCGCCCCCTCGTGGTGGGCGAGCACCCGACCGTCGGGGTCGACGACCTCGCCCGGTCGCATCAGCT
The DNA here is from genome assembly GCA_050259555.1 of Solirubrobacterales bacterium. Taxonomy (GTDB): domain Bacteria; phylum Actinomycetota; class UBA4738; order UBA4738; family HRBIN12; genus HRBIN12. Next base: position 7,532 of record JBLNAW010000016.1, on the reverse strand, counting down.
CGGGGGCGAGCTGCCGAAGGAAACCGCCGGCGTCGCCGCTCGGCGCGAAGCACAGCTCCTGCGAGTCCGGCTTGCCGGCGACCGGCAGGCCGAGGCGCTCGGCGTGCCGGCGGGTCTCGGCCTTCGCGAGCCGGCCCACCGGGAAGAGAGCCCGGGCGAGCTCGCGCTGTCCGAGCATGTGGAGCATGTAGGACTGGTCCTTCGAGGGGTCGGCACCCCGGAGGAGCCGCCATCGCCCATCCCCGTCGCGCGAGGTCCGCACGTAGTGCCCGGTCGCGACGAAGTCGATCCCGAGCTCGTCCGCCCGGCGCAGGAACGCGCCGAACTTGATCTCAGCGTTGCAGCGGGCGCACGGGTTCGGGGTCCGACCCGCAGCGTGCTCGGCGACGAAGTCGTCGATCACGTGCTCGTCGAACTCGAGCGTCATGTCGGCGACCTCGAACGGGAAGCCGGCGAGGCGCGCGACGGCCTCCGCATCCGCCCGGGCGGCGGGACCGCAGCATCCGTGCTCGACCCCCTCGAGGTGCACGAGCCGCATGTGCGACCCGAGGACCTCGTAGCCGTGCTCCTGCAGCAGGCACGCCGCGACCGAGGAGTCCACGCCTCCCGACATCGCCACGAGCACCGAGCCCTCGTCAGCCATCGCCGTCCGATGCTACGCGCTCGGTCCCGGGGGGACCCGACCGGCGGGTATCCTTCCCGCGGTCCCGAGAGCGAGGCGGTGCAGATGGACGTCGTGGTGCTCGTGAAGTACGTGCCCGATCCCGCGGGCACACCGAAGCTCGGCGAGGACTTCCTCGTGATCCGGGAAGGGACGGACGGCTCGCTCGACCCCGGCGACGAGTACGCCGTCGAGGCGGGTCTCCAGGCGGTCGAGGCGCACGGCGGTGAGGTGACCCTCGTCTCGATGGGCCCCGAGATCGCGATGGGGGCCGTCCGCAAGGGCCTGTCGATGGGCGCCCACCAGGGCGTGCTCGTGACCGACCCTGTCCTGCGCGGCGCCGACGCGCTCGCCACCGCGCGCGTGCTGGCCGCGGCGATCGGGCGCAAGCCCTTCGACCTCGTGCTCTCCGGCTCCGAGTCGACCGACGGCTACACCGGCACCCTGCCGATGGCCGTCGCCGAGCTCCTCGGGATCCCGGCCCTCACGTTCGCCAGGAAGATCGACCTCGCGGATGGCGTCGTCCGCGTCGAGCGGCAGACCGACCAGGGCTACGACGTGATCGAGGCCCCGCTCCCCGCGCTCGTGAGCGTGACAGGGGCGGCGCCCGAGCCCCGCTACGCGACGCTGAAGGGCATCATGGCTTCCAAGTCGAAGCCGGTCGAGCAGCTCGGGCTCGCCGACCTCGGCCTCGGCGCGGGCGATGTCGTCGCGACGCAGCGCGTCGTGAGCGTCACCGCCGCCCCGGTGAAGGGCGCCGGCGAGAAGATCGAGGGCGACGATGCCGCCGTCGCGCGCATCGCGGACTTCCTGGCCGATGCGAAGGTGATCTGAGATGGCCGGCATCTGGGTCTACGCCGAGGTCGGTCCCGAGGGTCCGGCCACCTCGGCGCTCGAGCTGCTCACGAAGGCCCGATCGCTCGGCGAGGAGGTCGCCGCGGTCGCCCTGGGACCGGGCGCGTCGACCGCTGCTTCGGCGCTCGGCGAGCACGGCGCGAGCACGGTGTACGCGAGCGACGACCCCGTCTACGCGGACGCCCTCGGCCAGCCCGCCGCCCACACGCTCGCCGAGCTCGTCCGAGCGCACGCGCCGAGCATGATCTGGTTCCCGAGCTCCCACGAGGCGCGTGACGTCGCCGGCCGCCTGCAGGTGAAGACCGGCTCCACGCTCCTCAGCAACGCGAGCGACGTGCTCGGCATCGATCGAGCGGTGACGCAGATCTTCGGGGACACCCAGGTCGTCGAGGTCTCCCTCGAGGGGCCGGACCCGAAGCTCGTGCTCGTGCGGCCGAAGTCGTTCGTCGCCGAGCCCTCCGGGGGCTCCGCGGCCCTCGTCCCGGTCGAGGTCGAGATCACCGAGGATCTGCGCGCGGCTCGCCGGGTCGAGCGCCACGAGGAGACCGCGAGCGGCCCGAAGCTCGAGGAGGCCCGCGTCGTGATCTCGGGTGGGCGGGGCCTCCAGGACCCCGCGAACCTCCCGCTCCTCGACCGGCTCGCGACGGCGATCGGCGGGGCCGCGGTGGGGGCGACGCGCGCGATCGTCGACGCAGGGTGGGTGCCGTACAGCCTGCAGGTCGGCCAGACGGGCAAGACCGTCAAACCCGAGGTCTACCTCGCGATCGGCATCAGCGGTGCGACCCAGCACGTCGTCGGCATGAAGGGCTCGCGACGGATCGTCGCGATCAACAAGGACCCCGACGCCCCGATCTTCGCGCTGGCCGATCTCGGGGTCGTGGGCGACGCGCTCGCGCTCGTGCCGAAGCTCGTCGAGGAGATCGAGCGCCGTACGGCCGCGGGCTGACCGAGGGACTGGACGCGTTCGCCGGTTCCGGGAGAGGCTGGTGCGGTGACGCTCGCACGGTTCGACGACCTCACGCCCGGCGCCGAGCGCTCCTTCCGGTTCGACGAGCCGGTCGGCGTACTCGAGGCACGTCGGCCGGGCGAGGTCCCCGGCGTGCTCCAGGCGGCCGAGGCCGCCGCCTCCCGGGGTCTGTGGGCGGCCGGGTTCGTGGCGTACGAGGCCGCACCCGGCCTCGATGAGGCGCTCACCGTCCGGGCCCGTGCCGAGGGCGACCCGTTCGCCGAGCTGCCCCTCGCGTGGTTCGCGCTCTTCGCGTCGCGGGCCGACGCGACGCCGCTCGAGCCGCCCCCGGAGGTCCCGGAGCCCGTCCCCGACGCCTGGCGCCCCTCGGTCCCGCGCGAGGCCTACGACGCCGCGATCGCCGAGATCCGCGAGCGCATCGCGGCCGGGGACACGTACCAGGTCAACCACACGATCCGGCTCCGGGCGACGCTGGCCGGCGACGATCGAGGGCTCTATCGGGATCTCGCGCTCGCGCAGCGCGGAGGGTACGCGGCGTACCTGGACGCCGGGCGGTACCGCGTGCTCTCGGCCTCGCCCGAGCTGTTCTTCCGCATGGACGGTGACCGCATCACCACACGGCCGATGAAGGGAACCGCCCCGCGCGGCAGGTGGCTCGCGGAGGACGAGGAGATCCGCGATCGGCTCCTCGCTTCGGCGAAGGACCACGCCGAGAACGCGATGATCGTGGACCTGCTCCGCAACGACCTCGGCCGCATCTCGGTCGCGGGCGGCGTCGACTGGGGCGAGCTCTTCCACGCGGAGCGCTACGAGACCATCTGGCAGCTCACCTCGACGATCCGGGCCGACCTGCGCCCCGGGATCGGGCTCACCGACGTCTTCCGCGCGCTGTTCCCGAGCGGGTCCGTCACGGGTGCTCCGAAGGTGGCCACGATGCGCGCGATCGCCGAGCTCGAGGACTCGCCCCGCGGTGTGTACTGCGGGGCGATCGGGTACCTCGGGCCCCCCGGATCGGGCGAGCCGCGGGCCGCCTTCAACGTCGCGATCCGGACCGTGGCGGTGGACACCGCATCGGGGCTCGCCGAGTACGGCGTCGGGGGTGGGGTCACGTTCGACTCCACGGCCGCCGGGGAGTACGCGGAGATCCTCGCGAAGGCGCGGGTCCTCGCGGCGGCGCGTCCGGCCTTCGCCCTGTTCGAGACCCTCCGGTGGGACGCCGCCGCGGGCTTCGCCCACCTGCCCGAGCACCTCGCCCGGCTGGGGGCATCGGCCGCCTACTTCCGGTTCCGCTTCGAGCCCGAGGATGCGGTCGCGGTCCTCGAGAAGACGATCGCCGAGTACGGCGGGTCACAGGCCCGGGTCCGCCTCCAGCTCGAGCGAGACGGCGGGCTCGCCGCCGAGATCTGCGACCTCGATCCGGAGGCCCGCGAGCCGCTGCGGATCGCCCTCGACACCGAGCCCATCGACCCCGCGGACGTCTGGCTCTTCCACAAGACGACCCGCCGGGGTCCCTACGACCGCCGACGCGAGCGGCGCCCGGACGTCGACGACGTCGTGCTCGTGAACGCCCGCGACGAGGCCACCGAGACGACGATCGCCAACCTCGCGGTCCGCCTCGAGGGTCGCTGGCTCACGCCGCCCCGTGAGGCGGGGCTCCTCCCCGGCACCCTCCGCGAGGTGCTGGTCCGGGAGGGCGAGCTCGAGGAGCGACCGATCACCGTCGAGGAGCTCCGGGCGGCCGAGGGCGTCGCGCTCGTGAGCTCGGTGCGGGGCTGGCGGGAGGCGGTGCTGGTCCCGTGAGCCGACCGTCGCAGGTGAGGACCGTGCACCTCGGGCAGTACACGCACGAGCACGCCGAGGCGATCGCGGCCGAGCTCGAGGCGGCCGGGATCGTGTGGTGGTACAAGCAGCCGGGCTACTTCAGCAGCATCTGGGAGCACGGGGTTCGGCTGTTCGTGGACCGTGAGCGCCTGGACGAGGCTCGAGCGATCTCCGACCGGGTGCTCGGGGGGAACGCCGAGCCCTGAGGCTCAGGAGGTCGACGGCTCCTCGTCCGGCCAGATGAACGGGCGCATCCGCGTCTCTTCGAGCGGGCACGCGCAGAGCGGGCACCGAGGCGGCTCCTCGTAGACCAGGACCGCACGCTCGCAGAAGGGGCACTCGGCCTCGCGCATCTCGGGCTGACCGTCGAGGTCGTTCGGCATCGTCGTCCGACCGCGGATCGGGGGGAGCGGTCTCGCTAAGATTGTCGGCCCTGCTCGGAGGGCCCTTGATGGAGTCCTTGGTCGTAAGCCGGAAGCCCTCCACGCGTGCGGGAGGGCTTCCGAGGGGGCTCGCCACGTCGAGGGGGGCTCAGACGCTCAGGCGGCCTGCATCTCCTTGCGGCTACGGCGCTTGCCGCGCGCCACGTACGTATGCACGGGCTCGTGCTGCCAACAGTAGTTCCACTTGTTGTACATCGAGAGCTTCGTCGAGCAGCCCTCGGCCGCACAGGTGCGGCCGGCGGCGTAGGTACGGTTCGCCCGAGGGAGCTCGCGGACGCGTGCGCCGCGGTACATGGACTCCGAAGCCATGCTCACTCCTTTGGTTCGACCGCTCCGCCCATCGCAGCGGAGTCATCTCCTATTCGAACCATCGGATTCGCCGGTTCGTTCCCGATCGGGGCAGATCCGGCCGCGGCAAGGGGCTCGGAGTGCCCGGCTACCCCTCCTCGATCCGCTCGAGCAGCAGGTCCGTCGGGCTGGTGAGCTGCACGACCCGAGGGGTGAAGCCGAGCCCTTCCCAGAAGGCCATAGCCCCCTGATTGGGGGCGAAGGTCTTCAGCTCGACCCACTCGATCCCGCGCTCGTCGGCGAACCGGGCGGCCTCACGGACGAGCTCGTGACCGGCTCCTCGGCCCCGGTACCCCGCCCGGACCACCACGCCCGAAATCTCGAGCGCACGCTCGTCCGAGAAGCGGGACGGCACGTGGGTCTCGCCGTAGGCCATCCCGACGATCTCGCGCTCGTCGTCCTCGGCGACGAGCACGACGGCATCGGGCGTGTTCATCGCCTCCTGGTACTTCTCCCCGACCTCGTCTGAGAACCCCGGCCGAGGTGTGAACACCCGCCAGTCCGCCTGCATGCGCTCGAGCTCCTGGAACAGCGCCACGAGCGACGGCACGTCCTCGGGGGTCGCCAGCCTCACCTTCACGTCCCTACCTCCCCTCGAACCCCGGTTCGCGCTTCTCGAGGAACGCGCGCATCCCCTCGCGCTGGTCGTGGGTTCCGAACAGCCGGAGGAAGACCTCGTGCTCGACGCGCAACCCTCCCGCACGATCGAGCTCGGCCGCGGCGTTGACCGCAGCTTTCGCGGCACCGAGCGCGAGCGTCGGGCCCTCGGCCCACCGCTGCGCCTCCTCGAAAGCCACGGCATACACGCGATCGCCCGGCACGACCCGGTCCACCAGGCCGAGCGCGAGGGCCTCCTCGGCGTCGACGTGCCGGCCCGAGTAGATCATCTCCCGGGCGGCTCCGAGCCCGATCAGCCGAGGCAGGCGCTGCGTCCCGCCGGCGCCCGGGATGATGCCGAGGCCGATCTCCGGCGTGCCGAGCTTGGCGCCCTCGGCCGCGATGCGGAAGTCGCAGGCCAGGGCCACCTCGCAGCCTCCTCCGAGCGCGTACCCGGCGATCGCCGCGATGACGGGCTTCGGGATCGCCTCGAGGTCCCGGCAGGCCTGCTCGAGCGCCGAGACGTCCGGCTCGACCTCCGCCGGGCCCCACTCGGCCATCGCCTTGATGTCGGCGCCCGCGGCGAAGATCCGCTCGCCGCCCCAGACGACGACGGCCCGGACCGAGGCATCGGCCGCGAGCGCGCGAGCGGCCTCCTGAAGCTCGAGCGACACGGCCCGGCCGAGGGCGTTCGCCGGCGGACGATCCAACCGGATCGTCGCGACGGCACCCTGCGTCTCGACCCGCACGAACTCGCCCTGCACGGCCCTATCTTTCCAGACGCCGCGCCTCGCGCGGGTGCGCCGCGGGCCTCGGGTACCCTGGTGCGCCATGGAGCCCTCGGTCGAGGAGGTGTCGAACGTCCGGCGGGCGCTGAAGCGGCTCCGCTCGGAGCCCGTCGGATGGGGTCCGGTGACGACCGGCGGTCACACGCCCGCGCGCCGATGGGTGGTCACCCTCGAGGACGGCCGCCGAGCGTTCGTGAAGGTGGCGACCGACGACCTGACCGCGAGCTGGCTGCGCGAGGAGCACCGGTACTACGCGATCCTGCGCGGCGCGTCGTTCATGCCGACCTACGTCGGCTTCTACGACGACGGGCGTCGCCCGGTGCTCGCGCTCGAAGACCTCTCGGCCGCCGAGTGGCCACCGCCGTGGAGCCCCGAGCGGGTCGAGGCCGTCCGGGCCTGCCTGGACCTCGTGCACGCGACGCCCGTGCCCGAGGACACCCCGAGCGCCGACGACGACCGGCTCGAGCTCCGGGACGGCTGGCAGGAGGTCGCCGCGACGCCCGAGCCGTTCCTCGCGCTCGGCTTGTGCTCGCCTGGCTGGCTCGAGCGGGCGCTCCCGGAGCTTCGAGGGGCGGCAGGGGATGCCGGGCTCGCGGGAGACGCGTTCCTGCACTTCGACGTGCGGAGCGACAACGTGTGCTTCCGCCCCAGCGGCGAGGCCGTCCTCGTGGACTGGAACTGGACCTCCGAGGGCAACCCGATCGCGGACCTCGCCTTCTGGCTGCCGAGCCTGCAGGTCGAGGGCGGGCCCCCTCCGGACGAGGTCCTGCCGGCGGACGGGGCCGGCGTGCCCGAGCTCGCGGCATGCGTGGCGGGCTTCTTCGCCGCGCACGCGGCTCGCGCGCCGATCGCCAGCGCGCCCGGCGTGCGCCCGCTCCAGCTGCGACAGGCACGCGCGGCCCTGCCGTGGGCGGCACGTGCCCTCGGCCTCCCCGCACCCGCCTGAACCCGCAGTGCATGTGCCTTGCAGGTGCAACGGACTGCTACACTCGGGCCCGTGGCCGAGCGGGTCGTGGACGATGTGATCGAGCTCCTCCGGCAGCGGGGCCTGC
>JBLNAW010000015.1:0-3211 GCA_050259555.1 Solirubrobacterales bacterium | reverse complement strand
TACATGATGAGCACGACCGCCGCGATGAGCATGACGGCGAGGACGACCGAGACGATCCGCCTCGGTTCCGCGACGTGAACGGTCACGGGCGACCTCCTGTGTCCAGTCTGCGCCGAGGGCGTGCGCGGCACAAGGCGTCGTTCGGCCGCGGAGGTCCTACGATCGCGCGGTGAGCTTCTTCGACCTCGCGTACGAGGGCTCGCCCCCGTGGGACCTCGGCCGGCCGCAGCACGCGGTGGTCGAGCTCGCCGAGGCCGGTGAGATCGTGGGCTCGGTCCTCGACGTCGGGTGCGGGACCGGCGAGCACACCCTGTACCTGGCCGAGCGCGGCCACGAGGTCCTCGGCATCGACACCGCGAGCCGCGCGATCGACATCGCGCGGGCGAAGGCGGAGGAGCGCCGCCTCGACGCGGCGTTCCAGGTCGGGGACGCCCTCCGCGTGCACGAGCTCGGCCGCACGTTCGATACCGCGATCGACATCGGGCTGTTCCATACGCTCGCCGACGAGGAGCGCCCGATCTACGCGGAGAGCCTGCGCGAGGCACTCACGCCGGACGGCCGTGCCTTCGTGATGTGCTGGAGCGAGCGCAACCCGTGGGGCTTCGGCCCTCGGCACGTCACGCAGATGGAGCTGCTCGGCACGTTCGAGCGCGGATGGGAGGTCACGATCGATCCCGCGGCGTTCGAGACGAAGCTCGAGGGCGCCGAGATCCACGCGTGGCTGATGCGCGCCCGGAGGGTGCCGCCCGCCTGAGACGACCTCACGCGCTGCGGAGGAAGTCGAAGGTCATGTCGCTCCAGCCGGGGAACCACTCGTGCGCGAAGTCCGGGTACAGCGCCATCCGCTTCGGCGCCGTGATCTTGTTGTACGCGGCGAACTGCGTCGAGGGCGGACAGATCTCGTCCATCAGCCCCGTCGCCATCAGCACCTCGCCGTGGATCCTCGGCGCGAGATGCTGCACGTCGATGTAGCCCATCGTCCGGAAGAACTCGTCCTTGCGCTCGTGCCGCGGGTCGAACGATCGCAGGTGGTACCGGAGCCCGTCGTAGGCGCCCACCGCGAGGTCGAGCTCCCACACGCGGAGCCAGTCGCACAGGAACGGGTACTGCGCGGCCACCCGCGCGATCGAGGGCTCGAGCGCCGCGCACGCGAGCGCGAGGCCCCCGCCCTGGCTCCCGCCCTTCGTGGAGACGCGGGTTGGGTCCACCTCGGGCAGGGCCGCGACGATCCGGGCGAGACGCACGCAGTCGAGGTAGATGTGCCGGTAGAGGAGCGAGTCGGGCCCGTCGCTCACGCCTCGGACGATCTGGCCGGCGAACGTCGTGCCCGTGAGACCGCCCGGGTCCGTGGAGCGCCCGCCCTGCCCTCGCACGTCGAGCGCCGCGACGACGAAGCCCTCGGACGCCCAGCTCACGAGGTCGAGCCAGTCCCCGCTGCTCTGGGAGTAGCCGTGGAACGCGACGACGGCCGGCGCGTCGGCCGCCCCCTTCGGGACCAGGAGCTTCGCGTAGATCCGGGCACCTCGCACGCCGCCGAACGTGAGGTCGAACGCATCCGCGACCCTCGTCTCGAAGCCGGATGGCTGGATCGCGAGGTCCTCGGGCACCCCGTCGAGCTCGGCGAGCGCCCGTGCCCAGTACTCGTCGAAGTCCTCCGGACGCGGGTTCCGCCCCTGGTAGACCTCGAGCTCCTCGAGCGGCATGTCGATCTGCAACGTCTCCCCCTCTCACGGACAGCGGACCGACCGAGCGGACCCGGAGATCGTCATGGTTTCCGAGCGTACGGGATGTGGGGCAACTCGTTCGGTTCAGTCGTCGGTGGTCGCGTCCAGGAACTCGCGTGCTCTTCGAGCGCCGACGAGGTTGCCCTTCCGCTCGAACAGCGCGAAGGACTCCGCAGCGGCCGTCTGCGATCCTGGATCCCCGGCATCGCGCAGGATCCCGGCGAGGGCGAGCCACGAGAGGGCGGCATCGTCGAGGAACCCCGCCCCTCTGGCGACCTCGACCGCCTGCCGCGCCAGCCTCTCGGCGCCGCCCAGGTCGCCGCGAGCCGCGAGCACCTTCGCCCGAAGTCTCCGCCACGCCGTCTCGTTGTACACGTCGTCGCTCGCGCCGAGCTCCTCGCTCATCTCGCTGAGGCCCTCCGCCTCGTCGAGCCGTCCCTGCTGGTAGACGGCCTCGCCCAGGTCGGCTGAGATCGTCGAGAGGTACGCCTTGTTGCCCATCCCCTCGAGCAACTCGCGTGCCTCGCGAAGCGCCTCTTCGCCACGCACCCAGTCCTCCGCCCAGAGGCAGACGTCCCAGACGCACCCCGCGGTCAAGGCATACATGACCTCCTGGCCGAGCTCGCGCTTGTGGTGGCGCCACGCCATCACAGCTTCGAACGCGCCCTCGAACCCGCCGAGCCGCGCTCGCATGTGCGCCTGGACGTGCAGGGCGAACCCCTGGATCTCGGGGACGTGTCCGAGCCGGGCGAGGACGTCGTCGGCGTGGCGCAGCGCCTCCTCGACCGGCACCGGCCCGAAGACGATGGGCCCGGCCGCACGCACGACCAACCGCACCTCCAGCCCCAGGTCGCCGGTCTGCCGCGCGTGCGCCAGCGCGCGCTCCGAGGCTCGCCGCCAGTCGGCCATCTGCCCGCGGATGTTGTGCCCCTCGGCGATGAGGTCCCACGCTCTGGCGAGGACCTCGTGATCGTCCGCCGCTTCCGAGGCCGTGACCGCTGCCTCCCCCTCGTGCAGCGCCGCTTCGGCCGCGCCCTCGGGCTCGCGCTCGAGCCGGATCATGGCGAGCTCCAGGCGCGCGAGCCACTCCACGTGCCGGTCCCCTGCGGTGGCCGCGATCGACATCGACTCTTCGAGCGCCGCCTGCGCACCCGTCGTGTCGCCGGCGGCGTGCAGCGACTCGCCGAGATCCACGAGGAGGCCCGGCCGGCGGGCGCCGTCCTGCAGGAGCTCGACGGCGCGACCGAGGAGGTTCACCGCGGCCGCGACGTCTCGTCGAGAGCGGGCTGCGCGTCCCGCCGACGCGAGCCGCTCCGCCGCACGTTCGCCGAGCACAGGCACCGGTGCCCCGAGCTCCGCCCCGTAGCGGAAGGCCTGCTCCAGGTGGTAGCCGACGATCTCATCCGGCGCGTCCTCGCCGAGCGCCGAGACGAGCCAGTCCGCGAATCGCTCGTGCAGCGCTGCCCGCTGTCGTTTCGGCACGGCCT
>JBLNAW010000014.1:0-10285 GCA_050259555.1 Solirubrobacterales bacterium | reverse complement strand
TGGACCGGCTCCCGGTCGCCGAGCCACGTGGCCACGCCGACCTGTCCGACCACCATGAGCGAGACGACCACGAGCGCGACGACGACCGGCCATCGGCGGCGACGGCCCGGCGGCGGGGTCGACGGCGGGAGGTCGGGCCGCTCCGGCACCGGGAACGCCGGGGGGGGCGGCGGCAACGCCGGAAGCTGCGAGCTCATCCCTGGATGGTAGGGCGCTGCGCGCGGATCATGGCGTCGTAGACCTCGTTCGCCGACGCGCCGTACCGGCGGGCGACCTCGCTCGCGGCGGCGCGCTTCTTCATGCCGGCCTCGACGAGCGCTCCGGCCTCGGCGACGAGCTCCGGGAGCTCGGCGACCGCGGGCTCGGTCGCGCCCTCGAGCACGATGACGACCTCTCCCTTCAGGTCGCGGTCGGCCAGCGTCGCGAGCACCTCGGAGGTCCGGCCGCGGACGACCTCCTCGTGCAGCTTCGTGAGCTCCCGCGCGAGGGCGAGCCGACGGTCGCCGAGCTCGACGAGCACGTCGCGGAACAGGGTGGCCACGCGGTGCGGCGACTCGAACAGCACGACGGTCCGCGGATCGTGACGCATCGCGCGCAGGCGCGCGCGGCGTTCGCCGGCCTTGCGCGGGAGGAAGCCCTCGAACACCCATCGGTCGCTCGGCAGTCCCGAGACCACGAGCGCCGCGATCACCGCCGAGGGCCCGGGCACGACCCGCACGTCGATGCCCTCCTCGGCGCAGGCCCGCACGAGGCGGAACCCCGGATCGGAGACCGCGGGCATCCCCGCGTCCGTGACGACGGCCACGTCGCTGCCCTCGCGCAGCTCGACGAGGAGCTCCTCCGTCCGCACGCGCTCGTTGCCCTCGAAGAGCGAGACCGTCTTCGCCTTGATGCCGAACCGTTGAAGGAGCCGCCCGGTCCGCCGGGTGTCCTCGGCCGCGATGAGGTCGACGCTGCGAAGCGTCTCGCGCGCCCGGTCGGTGATGTCGCCGAGGTTCCCGATCGGCGTCCCCACGAGGTACAAGGTTCCGCTCACGTTCCGATGGTCCCACGCAGGGACGTCACGAGGAACCGCCGATGGTCCTCACCCGGGTATCGTTCGCCCGCGATGGGGACCGAGCACCGGGACTACTCGGGGACACCGCTGCCGAAGAAGCTCGGGGTGCGCGAGGGCTCGCGGGTCCTCGTCGTCGGTGCGCCGGAAAGGTTCGAGCTCGGGGCCCTGCCCTCTGGCACCGAGCTCGAGCGGTCGACACGGGCACCCCTCGACGTCGTGCTGCTGTTCGTCACCCGGCGCGCGGAGCTCGAGCGCCGGTTCCCGAGGCTCGCCGGAGCCCTCGATCCGGCCGGCCGCCTGTGGGTCGCGTGGCCGAAGAAGGCCTCGCAGGTCGAGACCGACCTCACGTTCGAGACGGTCCAGCGGACCGGCCTGGGCGCCGGCCTCGTCGACAACAAGTCCGCCTCGATCGACGCCGTCTTCCAGGGCCTGCAGTTCGTCTACCGCTTGAAGGACCGCCCGAGGCGCTGAGCCGGATGCCCTCCGAACCGACCGAGGCCGCGTAGCATCGCCCCAGTGTCGTCGCCATCGATGCTCGCCGCCGCGCCCTCGACGTTCGAGCGGTTCCGTCGCGCCGTGAACCGCCCGTCGATCGCGCTCGTCGCCGTCGGCATCCTCGCGGCGACGCTCCGCTTCACGCACGTCACGTACCCGGAGCAACGGATCTTCGACGAGTACTACTACTCGAAGTCCGCCTGCATCTTCCTCGGCTACTCGAACCACCGCTGCGACGTGAACAGCGAGGACGAGCGCTACTGGCGCCGCGAGCGCGGCGACGTCGGCGCCTGGGTCCACCCCCCGCTCGGCAAGTGGGCCATCGCCGTCGGCGAGCTCGTCTTCGGCACGGGATCCTTCGGCTGGCGCTTCTCCAGCGTGATCTTCGGCACGACGAGCGTCGTCCTCCTCGCCGCCATCGCCCAGCTCCTGTTCCGCAAACCGATCTGGACCTTCACCGCCGGCTTGTTGTTAGCGACCGAGAGCCTCAACTTCGTCCAATCGCGCGTCTCGATGCTCGACATCTTCGTGACCACTTGGATCGTCGCCGGCCTGCTCTTCATCGTGCTCGACCGCAGATGGATCGACCGGCGGACGTTCGGGGAGGGTGAGATCGACGCAGGGGGGTCGGCGGAGGCCGGGGCTCCGGGGGCGTATCCGCCGCTCGCTGCGGAGGACTCGGTGTCGAACGCTCCGGCCCCGGGGGTGCTCGCTGAGGGCTCAGGCGCCCCCTCCGCCCCGGCCCCCGCCGACGTTCGGCCTCGATTCCCCGAACCGTTGTGGCGGCCGTGGCGGCTCGCCGCTGGGATCGCGCTGGGGGCTTCGGTCGCGTCCAAGTGGTCGGGCGTGACCGGGATCGCGGTTGCGATCGTGCTGTCGCTCATGTGGGAGCGGTCTCGGAGGAAGCGCTTCGGGATGGCGCACCCCGTATGGCGCTCGTTGCAGGCCGAGGGGTTCGGGATCGTGCTCTCGCTGCTGGTGGTGCCGGCCGTGGTCTATCTGGCTTCGTACGTGGGGTGGTTCGTGCAGAACGGGTGGGATCTCGGGGAGTGGATGCGGTTGCAGGGGGCGATCGCGAGCTACCACGAGGGCTTGAAGGTGCTGGACGCGTCGGGGAAGCCGGTCCATCCGTACCTGTCGGAGGCGTGGAAGTGGGTGTTCCTGGTGCGGCCGGTGCTCTATTACTCGCGGTATCCGGGAGACGGGGTACGCGAGGTCATCTACGCGAACGGCAACCCGGCGATCTTCTGGGGGAGCCTGCTCGCCGTGCCGTTCGCGGCGTTCCGCTGGTGGCGGCGACGGGACTGGCGAGCGGGGTTCATCGTCGTGGCGGTGCTCGGCCTGTACGTGCCGTGGATGTTCGTCTCGCGGCCACAGTTCCTGTTCTACGCGACGACGATCACGCCGTTCTTCGTCCTCGCCTGCGTCTACGCGCTGAAGGACGTCTCCGAGATGCACGTCGCCGGCTCGCGCTCGCGGCCGTACCTGCCGTTCGCGGTCGGGTTCGTCGTGCTCTCGGTGGGGCTGTTCGTCTGGTTCTGGCCGGCGCTCACGGGCGGTCACCTCTCGGATGCGGCGTTCCGGCTCCGAGCCTGGTTCCCGACCTGGACCTGACGCCGAGCCGACCGATGAAGCGTTGCCCCGCACCCCTGCCCGGCGGCCGATAGGATGCCGGGACATGGCCCGCGAGGACGTCTCCATCCCGATGCCCGACGGTGTGCGCCTCGCCGCATCCCTGTACCTGCCCGAGACCGCGGGTCCGTGGCCGGTCCTTCTCGAGGCGCTCCCCTACCGCAAGGACGACCTCACCTCGCACTACGGCGGCGAGTACGAGCGGTTCGCCGGCGAGTTCGGGTACGCGGTGTGCCGGCTGGACATCCGCGGCACCGGCTCATCGGAGGGGATCCCGCAGGGTGAGTACACGGCGCAGGAGCTCGACGACCTCGAGGTGACGATCGCGTGGCTCGCCGCGCGGGAGTGGTCGAACGGCAACGTCGGGATGTACGGAACCTCGTGGTCGGGCTTCAACTCGCTCGCGGCCGCGATGCGCCGTCCGCCGGCGTTGAAGGCGATCTGCTCGATCTTCGCCTCGGACGACCGGTACGCCGACGACGTCCACTACTTCGGCGGCGCGCTGAAGCAGCTCGACCTGGTCGACTGGCCGCTCTACATGTTCGTCGAGAACCTGCTGCCACCGGTGCCGGCGATCTACGGCGAGGGCTGGCGCGAGCAGTGGGCGCTCCGGATGCGCGAGGCCGACCCCTGGTCGATCCGCCAACTGCGTGAGCAGACGTACTCGGACTACTGGAAGCAGAGCTCGCTCCGCGAGGACTACGGCTCGATCGAGGCCGCCACGATGCTCGTGTGCGGCTGGGCCGACGGCTACAAGAACATCTCGCTCCGCGGGATGGCGCACCTCCGCTGCCCGAAGCGCCTGCTGTTCGGCCCGTGGTCCCACGCCTCGACGGAGACCTGCCTGCCGGGCCCGAACGCGGACATCGTGCCGGAGATGGCGCGGTGGTGGGACCGGTGGTTGAAGGACGTGGACAACGGGGTCGATCGCGAGCCGCCGATCGCCCTCTTCGTGCGGAGGCCGACGAAGCCCGCCCCCGACCTGAAGCGGATGAACGGCGAGTGGCGGTTCGAGCCGGGCTGGCCGCTCGAGCGGAGCGCCGAGATGCCGATGCCGCTCGGCAACGCCGAGACGCCGGGCCGAACGCGGGGCCATCTCGACGCGCTCGAGGTGCGCGGCGACGTCGGGTGGACCGCCTGGATCTCATGCGCCGGCGGTCTCCCCTGGGGGCAGCCGGCCGACCAGCGGCCGGATGAGGCCTACTCGATCGGCTACGAGTGGGGCCCGCTCGAGCATGAGGTCGAGATCCTCGGCTATCCGCGGCTCGAGGTCACCGTGACCTCCTCGGCGCCCGTCGCGTACCTGTCCGCGAAGCTCTGCGACGTCTTCCCCGACGGGACCTCGGCGCTCGTGACCCGCGGTCTGCTGAACCTCACGCACCGAGACTCGCGCGAGGAGCCGGCGCCGCTCGAACCCGGCGTCGCGTATCACGTGACGTTCGAGCTCGAGGTCGCGTCGTGGGTGTTCGAGCCGGGCCACCGGATCCGCCTCGACCTCGCCGGCACCGACTGGCCGAACGCGTGGCCGCCGCCCGGACCCGTGACGCTCACCGTCGAGCGCTCGGGTTCGGCGATCGTGCTGCCGACGCTCGACGGCCCCTCACCGATCGCCGAGCGCCCCGTCCTTCCGGCGCCGACGCGCGAGGCGCATCCGCTCGAGTCCTCGCGCGGCGCCGAGATGCCGAGCGTCACCTGGCGCATCGAGCACGACGTGGTCGCGAAGGAGACGCGCGCGGTGACCGCGTACGGCGGCGCGAGCGAGCGCGACGAGCGGCGGCCGAAGACCGAGGAGTGGTACGAGGGGACGGTCGGCGTGTCGACCGAGGATCCCGGACGCGCGTGGGTCCGGGCGCACGCGACGAACACGCTCCACTTCCCCGAAGCCACGGTCTCGGGCGACGTCCGGTGGACGATCCGCAGCGACGCCGAGGCGTACGACGTGGAGCTCGAGGCGGCGCTCACCGAGGAGGGCAAGTCCGTCTGGTCCCGCCGATGGCAGGAACGGATCCCGCGCGAGCTCCAGTGAGCCTTACGTCTGGGCCGTCGGTGTGGCCGCGGCCTCGGCGGCAAGGCTCTCGGCCGTGAGCGGCGTGATGACGACCGGATCCGTGCCGAACAGCGCGCTGGTCGCCATGCGGATCGAGACGTCCTGCCGTCCCGCGGCGAACACGATCGTCTCGCGCTCGGCCACCGTCGGGTCCACGTACATCGGCGCGAGCAGCAGCATCGACAGCGGTGGCAGCGCGCCGAGCGCGTAGTCCGGGAACTGGCGCTCGAGCTCGCGCTCGGTCGCGAGGCGCACCTGCGGGTCCGCGGTGGCTGCGGCGACGGCCTCCATGTCGAGGACCCGGGAGGCCGGCACGACCATGAGCGCAGGCCCGTAGTTCGCGATGACCACGAGCGTCTTCACGACCTCGTCCTCGGGCAGGTGCAGCGTCTGCGCCTCCCCGACCTCGGTCTTCGGGTGCGGGATGACCGTGAACTCGGCCCCCCGCCCCTGGAGGTAATCCAACACGTAGGGCATCGGTCCCCTCCCGTCGGGCGAGCCGAGTGTATCCCGAGGTTCGCGCGGACGGGATAGTCCGAAGGACCGAGATATGCGCGGAGGCCCGTGCCTACGAGAAGCCGGGGAGGTGCTCTCGGAAGAGCAGATAGCCCACGCCCGCGCCGAGATCGAGCAGGAAGTGCGCGAGCACGAGCGGCCAGGTCCGGCGGGTGCGGACGAAGACGAGCCCGAAGAGCGCCCCCATCGCGAGGTTCCCCACGAACCCGCCGAAGCCCTGATACAGGTGGTACGAGCCGCGGAGGAGCGCGCTCGCGCCGACGGCCGCGAGCGGTCCGAGCCGCAGCTGCTGCAGCCGGGTGACCAGGAACCCGACGACGATGACCTCCTCGACGAGGGCGGCCTCCACCGCGTCGAGCGCGAGCACTGGCACCGTCCACCAGTGCCCCATCGGCGGCACGGGCACGACGAACCGATTCACGCCGAGCGCGACCGCCCCGAGGTAGATGCCGATGCCCCCGAGCCCGACGACCGCGAACAGCACGAGCCCCGCCACGAGATCTCGCCTCGGACGGTCCCACCCGAGTCCGATCGAGCCCAGCCCTTCGCCGTTGCGCCGCACGAGATAGAGCACGAGCCAGACCGGCGCGAGGCCGAAGACGACACCGGCGAGCTGTCGCGCGAGGACGGTCGTCTGCGGAGCCGAGGCGACCGTGACGCCCTTGATCGGCGCCTCGAGCACGCTGATGATCGCGTAGACCGCGCTCGCGAGGAGCGACAGCGAGAGCACGACGAGCGTCTCCTCCGCGAGCGTGCGTCGTGGGAGCGTCGCCGGCGGCGCGGACGGGAGCGGTGCTCGGAGCGCCATGCGCACAGCGTACGGCCGGATCGTCGCTCGCCGGGTGAGCTCGCGGCGACGTCGTGTCGCCGAGCGGCGATACTGGCCCGCGATGGGTGAGGACTTCGGCGATCTCTCGCGCCCGGGCCCCGAGCGCGGATCCGGCGAGCTGAGCGAGCTCGTGGCGGACGCGCTCGGCGAGGGCCCGGGGGAGATCGCGATCGAGCGCGAGGACGACGAGATGGCGTGGCTCGTCCGCGACGGCGTCAGGCTCTCCCGCTTCAACCTCCGCGCCGTCGCTGCGACCGACCTGGATCGGCGGCGGGCGTTCGCGAAGGCGCTCGCCGGGCTGACCCGCCGGTTCGACGAGCTGCGGCCGACGATCGAGGAGCTCGAGATCGGGCGGCCGTATGCGGTCGACTACAAGCACGAGAAGCTCCGACGCATCTTCCGCGTCAAGGGCACGCTCCTCGAGGTGAGCCCGTGGCGCCCGGCCGAGGGTCCCGAGGGCGGCGGCTGGACGCTCACGCTCGAGTCGAAGCCGCGCTTCGGCGCGCCGTCCACGTTCCACGTCGAGACCGACGTGCTGACGCGCATCGTCCCGACCTGACCTACACTGCGGCCTCACGCTCGAGGAGGCATCGGATGGGCAAGGACGTCGCGGACCTCGTCGTCGTCGGCGCCGGTACCGTCGGCGGATGGGCCTCGTGGTTCGCGAGGAAGGCCGGCGCGAAGCGGGTCGTCGTGCTCGAGCGCGACCTCGTCGGGCAGGGCGCCTCGAGCCGCGCCGCCGGTGTCGTCCGCGCACAGGGCGGGGCGGCCGAGACCGTGCGTCTCGGGCAGTGGTCGATCGACTTCTACCGGCGAGAGCGTGAGCTGCTCGGCACCGACTCCGGGTTCCGCGAGCTCGGCTACCTGATCCTCGCGGTCACGAAGCGCGATGAGCGCGAGGGCCGCGAGCGCGTCGCGATGCAGCAGGCGTCCGGGCTCGACGTGCGCTGGGTCTCGGCGGAGGAGGCGGTCGAGCTGAACCCGACGCTCGCGCCCGAGGGCCACCGCGGCGGCTCCTACGCGCCCGCCGACGGCGCGATCGACCCGCCGAGGAACGTGCGCGCCTACTCGCTCGCGATGCGGCGCGCGAACGTGGACCTGCGTGAGCGGACGCCGTTCCTCGGCCTGCGCCGCACGAAGAAGGGCCGGCTCGTCGGGGTCGAGACGCCGGACGGCGTGATCACGACCGAGCGCGTCCTCCTGACGGGCGGACCCTCGCTCCGCGCGGTCGGGAGGCTCGCGGGGTTGCGGATCCCGGCCGGCGGCGCCCGGCACCAGGTCGTCGTGAGCGAGCCCGCGCCCGCGTTCGAGCTCGAGCGACTGCCGATGGTGTTCGACCTCGGCCGAGGCCTGTACTGGCGGCTCGAGGAGGGCGGCCTGTTGTGGGGCATGTCGAACCCGATGGAGACGCCCGGCGAGGCGAAGCGGATCGACTGGCCGTACCTGCGGAAGATGCAGCGCCGGCTCGCGCTGCTCGTGCCGGCCACGCGGACGCTCGGTATCCGCGCGGCGTGGGCCGCGACGATCGACTACACGCCGGACCACCTGCCGATCCTCGGGACGGCGATCACCCCTGAGGGCGAGGCGCTCGACGGCGTGAGCGTCGCGAGCGCCGGCGGCCACGGCATGATGTGGGGACCGGCGGTCGCGAAGATCGCGGGAGATCTCGCGGTGAAGGGCACGACGAAGGTCGTCGACGTGTCGGGCTTCGGACTCGACCGGTTCGACGCGCGGGGACGCTCGGCGGCCTACGACCCGATCGCGTTGCCGTTCCCGCTCACGTTCGGCGAGGAGGACTGATCACCACACGTTGCCCGGACGCCACTCGCACGAGATCGGCGCCTCGAGGTCGAGGCGCGGCGACGAGCGCGTACGCAGGATCATCACGGAGCCGTTCTTCTCCGGGGTCGCGACGACGGCCGCTTCCGTGCGCACGAACGTCGGGCCGAGCCAGCGCTCCCACCCGAGCCGCTCGTAGAACCCGTGGACGGATGTGTCGAGCGCGCCGAGCTCGAAGCGCGCGCGGATCTCGGCCGAGAGCGCACGCATGATCGCCGTGCCGAGCCCCCGGCCCCGCCGATCCGAGCGGGTCGCGACGGCCTCGACGTACCCGGTCCGGAGCGCGCGATCCTCGACGTGCAGCTCGCGCGGGACCACCGAGCCGTGCGCGACGGGGACGCCGTCCTCGGTCACGATCGCGTGGGAGCCGCCGCACGCATTGTCCCAGGCGACGTCGGGGAACGGGAGCCGGGCACCGTCGTCGAGGACGATCTCGAACGCGCGGGCACAGAGCTGGTGCAGGGCGGCGAGTTCGGCGGCGGACAGGTCCCCCGTGCGAGCCAGGAGGACGTCGGCGCTCACGCCCGCAGGTCGACGTCGACGAGGACGACCTCGGTCGGATCGGTCGCCGAGACCGTCACCGCTTCCTCGTCGCTGATCTGGGCGGCGTCGCCGGTCGTCATGCGCTCGCCGTTCACCTCGGCGTCGCCCTCGATGACGTAGAGGTAGACGCCTCGGCCCTCGGCGAACGGGTGCTCGACCTGAACCCCTGGGGACACGCGCGCGACGAACACGTGCGCGTCTTGGTGGACGAGCACGGCGTCGCCGCCGTCGCCCGAGATCACCCTGAGGAGCTGGTCGGTGCGGTCCTCGGTCGTGAAGACCTTCTGCTCGACGCCGGGCTCGAGGCCGGACTCGGCCGGCAGGATCCACATCTGGATGAAACGCATCGGCTCGGTCGTCGACGCGTTCTGTTCCGAGTGCCACGCGCCGCGCCCGAGCGTCATCCGCTGCACCGAGCCGGCCGGCAGCGGCCCGGGCGCGCCGTCGACGTCGTCCTGGTGACGGAACAGGCCCTCGACCACGTAGGTGAGGCCCTCGACGTCGCGGTGCGGGTGCATCGGCCAGATCGCGCCGGGAACGAGACGATCGTCGTTGAAGACGCGGAGCGTCCCGAACCGCACGTACTCGGGGTCGACGTACGTATCGAACGAGTAGTGCCAGCGAGCCCGGAACCAGCCGCCGTCCACGTCGGAGATCTCATGGTCGCGGCGGATCTTCAGCACGGCTGCTCCGATGCTCGGGCGCGAGCGACGATGCCGCGCCGGCGACGGCCCGACGGCGCAGCGGGACGGATGTTCCCCGGCCTAGAAGGACAGGACCGGGCAGGTCAGCGTGCGGGTAACCCCCTCAACAGCCTGGATCGGCATGACGATCGTCTTCGCGAGCTCGTCCAGGTCCTTCGCCTCTCCGCGCGCGATGACGTCGTACGGGCCGGTGACGGGGTCGACCGCCACGATGCCGCCGATGCCGTTCAGCTCACGGGTGACCTGGCTCGCCCGGCCGACCTCGGTCTGGATGAGGATGTACGCGCTGACCACGGCAACCTCCTCGTTCGTCGGACTTCCGGCTCATCCTACGCGAAGCGTGTCCACCGGGCTCACGGGACGAGGCCGGGCTCCGGCGCGACACCGGTTTCGACATCGGCGGCGACCGCCGACGGTTGTGAGAGCTCGGGGGTCGAGAGCGCGAACCATGCGGCGATCGCTCCGCAGACGGCGAGCACCGATGCCCCGGCGTACAGGATCAGGGCCCCCGCTTCCTGGTAGACGAGGCCGCCGAGGCCCGCTCCGATGATCGGCCCGATCCCGAACCCGACCATGGCGGTGACCGCATTGCCGGTCGAGTAGAGGTTCGACGGCAGCAGCCG
>JBLNAW010000013.1:0-5313 GCA_050259555.1 Solirubrobacterales bacterium | reverse complement strand
AGATCCGCGGCGGTCTCGACGATCGAGCGCACCTCGGCCTCGGTGAAGTTCGGCTGGCGGGGATCGTCGGTGGGCGAGAGGAACCCGCCCGAGGACGCGATCTTGATGACGTCGGCGCCGGCGCGGATCGTCTCGCGGACCTTCGCGGCCACGCCGTCGATCCCGTCGCACACGCCGTCGACCATCCCGGGGTAGTCCGCGCCCCACGAGCCTCGCGCGCCGCTCGGCAGCCAGGGGTCGTTGTGGCCCCCGGTCATCGAGAGCATCGTCACCGAGACCTGGATCCGAGGCCCGACGACGAGCCCCTGCTCGACCGCGTCCCGCAAGCCGGCGTCGGCGCCGCTCGCGTCGCGCACCGTTGTGATGCCGAGCGCGATCGTCCGGCGCAGGTTCTCGATCGAGCGGTAGAAGCGGAGCGAGAACGGCTCGTTCATCACGCGCACCTCGTCGAAGTCCTCGTAGCTCATCGCGAGGTGGATGTGCGTGTCGAACAGCCCCGGCAGCAGCGCCCTTCCCGAGCAGTCGACGCTCTCATCCCCGTCGAGCGCGCTTCCGACCGCGACGATCCGGCCGTCGTCGATCGCGACGTCGGCCTCGGCGAGCGGGGCCCCCGTCCCGTCGAACACCCGTCCCCCCGTGAACACCGTCCTCGTCACGTGCCCCTCCTCGATCTCCGCGCGCAGCTTCGCGCCGCGCCGGGCGCGAGCCTACACTCCCGAGGACCGCCGTTCGGAAGACGGGAGACCCGCGCATGGACATCCGGCTGACCCCCGAGGACGCGCAGCTGAAGGCCCGAGCCCGCGCGTTCTGCGAGCAGGTGCTCATCCCGCTCGAGGACGAGTGCGAGGAGCACGAAGGCCTGACGCCGGAGAGCCTCGCGGCAGCGAGGGCGAAGGTACTCGAGCACGGGTTCGCGGCGATCAACCACGCGATCGCCGACGGCGGCAAGGGCTACGACACCTTCCAGCAGGTGCTCGTCGAGGAGGAATGGGGGAAGTCGACCGGCGCGCTCTGGGACATCCCGTGGCGCCCCTCGATCCCGCTCGCCGTCGCGACGGAGGCGCAGAAGGACGAGTACCTGCGGCCCGCGTGCCGTGGCGCGCGCCGCGACGCCTACGCGATCACCGAGGCGGGCGCCGGCTCGGACCCCTCGATGGTCGAGACCACGGCCGTCCGCGACGGGGCCGACTGGATCTTGAACGGGACGAAATGGCACGTGACCTCGGGCGACGTCGCCGACTTCCTGCTCGTGCACGCGCACGTCGACGGCGACCCCGCGAAGGCCACCGTATTCATCGTCGACAAGGACCTGCCCGGCGTCCGCGTCGTCCGGACGCCGAGGTACATGCACACGTTCGTGTTCGAGCACCCGATCTTCGCGCTCGAGGACGTGCGGGTCGGCGCGGACAAGGTGCTCGGCGAGGTCGGGCAGGGGTACGAGCTCACGAAGGACTGGTTCGTCGAGGAGCGCATCATGATCGGCGCTCGAACGGTCGGTGCGGCGACCCGAGCGCTCGACCTCTCGCTCGCGTTCGCCGCGAGCCGCGTGCAGTTCGGGCGGCCGATCGTCGAGCATCAGGCGATCGAGTTCATGCTCGCCGACATGGCAGCGGAGCTCATGGCCGCCAAGTCGATGCTCTACCGCGTCGCGTGGCAGGCGGCTCGGGGCGGCACGCCGCGCAAGGAGATCCACGCGCTCGCGAGCGCGGTGAAGCTCGTGTGCTCGGAGACGGCCGGACGGATCGTGGACAAGGCCGTGCAGATCCACGGCGGCCGGGGCTACATGCGCGAGCAGCCCGTCGAGCGCCTCTACCGCGAGCTCCGCGTCGACCGCATCTGGGAGGGCACCTCCGAGATCCAGCGCATGGTCATCGGCAACGAGCTCCGCAAGCGGGGCGCCGGCGTCTACACCGGCTGGCCCGAGGGCTCACGATGAGCGTCACGGTCGGCGTCGACGTCGGCGGCACGAAGATCCAGGCCGCCGCGGTCCGCGGCGAGGAGGTCGCCAGCTCGTTCCGCACGCCCACGCCCCTCACCGGCGCGCGCGACCTCCGGCGGGCGATCGTCCACGCGGTCGGCGAGTCGCTCGCCGCGGCCGGCGAGGAACGGAGCGCGCTCGAAGGCGTCGGACTCGCGATGCCGGGGACCGTGGACGGGCGGCAGGGGACCGTCGCGAACTCGCCGAACCTCCCGGGCTTCGACTCGCCGGTCCCCGTCGCGATCGGCCCGGCGGTCTCCGAGGCGCTCGGCGGCGTGCCGGTCGCCCTCGGCAACGATGTGAACGTGGCCGTGCTCGGCGAGCACCGGCGCGGCGCGGGCCGCGACTACCGGAACCTGCTCGGCGTGTGGGTCGGGACCGGGGTCGGCGGCGGGCTCATCCTGAACGGCGAGTCGTTCGCGGGAGGCGGCGCGGGCGGCGAGATCGGCCACACCACCGTCGAGCCCGCGGGCCGCGTCTGCTCGTGCGGTCTCCGCGGCCACCTCGAGGCCTACGCCGGTCGGGGCCGGATGGAGGCCCGCGCCCGCGAGCTCGTGAAGAAGGGCCGTCGCACGAGCCTGTTCAGGCTCCAGCAGAAACGAGGCAAGGACAGGGTCACGAGCGGCGTGTGGCTCGAGGCGATGCGCAAGGGCGACCGGATCGCGAACATGCTGATCGACGAGGCCGTCTGGGCCCTCGGGATCGCGCTCTCCTCGGTGCAGAACCTGCTCGACCTCGAGGCGATCGTGATCGGTGGCGGGCTCGGCGACCGACTGGGCGAACCGTTCATCGCGCGCGTCGCCGCCGAGATGCGGCCGCAGCTGTTCGTCCCCGATCGTCCCCCGGTCTTGCTCCCCACCGCGTTCAAGGATCTCTCGGGCGCGGTCGGCGCCGCGGTCCTCGCCGGCGCCTGAGCTGTCCGTGCGGGAACGATCCCGGACTCAGCTCACGGCCTTCTTCACGAGCGCCCGGATCTTCGCCTCTTCGGTGGCCGTCAGGTCCTTCAGCGCGAAGGAGGTCGGCCACATGGCGCCTTCGTCGAGGTTCGCCGCTTCTTCGAAGCCGAGCGTCGCGTACCTCGAGTTGAACTTCCCCGCGCTCTTGAAGAAGCAGACGACCTTGCCGTCTTTGGCATACGCTGGCATCCCGTACCAGGTCTTCGGCCAGAGGGCCGGCGCGGTTGCCTCGACGATCGCATGGAGTCGCTTGGCGATGGCGCGATCCTGATCCTTCATGCCGTCGATCGCCGCGAGCAGGTCACGTTCCCCCTCCGCCCTGTTCTTGCTCGCGCGCTCTTCCGCTTTCAGTTCTCGGGCGCGCTCCTTCATCGCGGCTCGCTCCTCGGCCGTGAACCCCTGGGACGACTTGCCGGTCGCCGCGGACCTCTGCGTAGCCTTCTTCGCTGGCTTCTTCTCAACCATCACGAAGCGCCTCCTCCCGTCGGATCATCTCGGCGACGGTGCGGGTCTGCTCGTCACCCGCGAGACCGTGCCACGTCCGCCGAGCCTAGCATCGCCCGTGTTTACGCCATCTCGCGTCCGCCCCGGCTCCGGTCCGCTCCGGTGGGGCGTGTTCGAGGAGGGTTCGTCCTAGGTGCCGCTGAGGCAACCGATGACCGCGGGCGGAAGGCCTGCGATCTCGAGGCCGGCGCCGCCCTTCACGAAATCGTAGGGGATGCCCGACCACACCCCGGGAAGACCCGGGTAGGGCTTGCCCTCGGTGTCGGCGCTGTCGTACTGGAAGCCGGTCCAATCCGGCGAGGAGAACCCGGTCGAGTCGTACGGGGCGACGGCGGCGATCCCGCGGCCGAACCGCCGAGCCTCGACGAGGAAGCGGACCTGGAACGCCGGGTCGCGCTCGGCGAACAGCTTGATGTACCAGCGCTGCACCACGAGGAGGTAGCCCTTATCCGAGGGCGGGGACTCGGGACCCTCGAAGTACCGCATGTCCACCACGGTGAGCGGACCCTTCATGCCGGTCGTGCGCCGGATGATCCCGAGCGGTTGGAGGTACCGAGCCGAGCCCTCGGCCGGCGTCACCCACCCGTTCACGCAGTCGAGCGCGCTCGGGCCGTGCGTGGGCGGAGGCGTCTCGGGCAGTGCCGGCGGCGTGACCGAGGGCGTCGGACTCGGCGAGACGGTCGGCGAGACGGCAGTGGTCGAGGGAGCGGCCCTGGGGGAGGCGGGGGCTGCCTCCTCGCCGGTCCCGGGGCCCGCCGCGAGCGCGCGCGCCGTCGCCACCACGAGGATGAGGGACCGGAACGGACGCGGCACGGGACTCCCGGGACGAGGGCGACGGCAGGATACCGTTCGGGCCCTCCCTTGGTAGGTTGGTCGACCGATGACCGGCCCGCACCCCGACGAGTGCCCCCTCGGGTACCGCAACGCCGAGACGGAGCCCGATCCCGCGTATCGCCGACTCGAGCACGACCGGGCGCCCGGCCTCACGTTCTCGCGCCGAGGGTTCCTCACGGCATCCGGGCTGGCGCTCGCGGGCGCGACGATGTTCGCGTGCACCGGCGGCGGGCGGAAAGCCCCGGTCGTCACGCCCTCCGTGACCGCCTCGGTGGTCGCGACCGAGACGCGCTGGCCGATCAAGCGCGTGATCTACCTGATGATGGAGAACCGCTCGTACGACAACCTGTTCGGGCGGTTCCCTGGGGCGAACGGCTCGACGGTCGGCCTGAAGTACGGGCAGGAGGTGCCGCTCACGCCGTGCCCGCACTGGCTCCCCGGCGACATCCCGCACGACCGCGCGGCGCACCTGAACGACGTGAACGGCGGCGCGTACGACGGGTTCGGGGCCGGGCAGTTCGGCGATCCGTGGGCGTACACGACGTTCGACGGCGACATGGTCCCGAACTACTGGCAGTGGGCCCGCGACTACGTGCTCTGCGACAACTTCTTCTCCTCGGTCGGCGGGCCGTCGTACCCGAACCACTTCTTCTTCGTGGCGGGGCAGTCGGGAGGCGCGCTCGACAACCCGGAGAACATCGAGGTGCGCTTCGACGACGGCGACAAGAAGTTCAAGTCGTGGGGCTGCGACGCGGTCGGCGACAACGTCTTCGTCTTCGTGAAGGACGAGCAGGGGAACCTCGCGAAGCACGACACCTGCTTCGACTTCCCCACCGTGCCCGAGCAGCTCGAGCAGGCGGGCGTCCCGTGGGCCTACTACTCGGCCGGCAAGTACCAGAGCGGCTACTTCTGGAACGCGTTGAACGGGATCTCGAACGTCTACCACACCGACCTGTGGCGGCCCGAGCGGATCCGCGCGGTCGACAAGCTGCCCGACGACATCAAGGCCGGGCGGCTCCCCTCGGTCACGTGGGTCACGCC
>JBLNAW010000012.1:0-2911 GCA_050259555.1 Solirubrobacterales bacterium | reverse complement strand
GGGCTCGGTCATCGGGTGGCTCCTCTACGACGCGGTCGTCCGACTGCTCCTGAACCCGTACTGCGACTACTGGAAGACGGTCCCCGCGACCGTGCGGCCCACGAAGGAGTGCACGCTCTTCTTCATGGGGGCGGTCGACCCCGTGCTCATCAAGCTGAAGGTCGTCGTCTTCCTCGGCCTGTTCATCGCGCTCCCCGTCGTGCTGTGGCAGCTCTGGGCGTTCATCGTGCCGGGGCTCACGAGGAAGGAGAAGCGGTTCGCGATCCCGTTCGTGTCGAGCTCGGTCGTGCTGTTCGCGCTCGGCGCGCTGCTCGCCTACCTCACCTTGCCGAAGGCCCTGAGCTTCCTCCTCGGGTTCGCCGGCAAGGAGTTCGTCCCGATCCTGACGGGCGATCGGTTCCTGTCGTTCGTGATGCTCGTCGCCCTCGCGTTCGGCATCTCCTTCGAGTTCCCGATCGTCCTGATCTTCCTCACGATGGTCGGACTGATCTCGACGGCCCAGCTGCGGGCTTGGCGCCGGTGGGCGATCCTCGGGATCTCGATCTTCGCCGCGTTCATCACGCCGAGCGCGGACCCGTACACGATGCTCGCGATGATGTTCCCGATGATGCTGTTCTACGAGGCGGCTATCATCGTGGCCCGACTCATGGGCAAGTGAAGAAGGGGACCACATGGCGATCAAGGGGAAGAGCAAGCCCAAGGGCGGTGCGAAGCCCGTGACGCGCGGCCCTCGGCCCGCGTACGTCCCGGTCCGCAAGCCGCTCCTCCAGCGCCGGGCGTTCTGGTACACGGTGCTGGGTGTGATCGTGCTCGCGAGCGCGCTCGGGATCTGGTACGGCCTCGCGAAGCAGCGCACCCACGACCGTGAGGCCGCGCTCGCGAGATCCCTGCGGGAGGCCGCTACCTCGTATCGCCAGGAGGTGGACCCGATCGTGCTGTCGCTCGGGACGCCCAAGCCGCCGAGCAGCATCGACCTGTTCCCCGACTTCGAGGCGGCGGTCGGAGCCCTCGTCGACGGCACGAGCACACCCTCGGATCTCGCGTCGGTCGCGAAGTCCACCGCGGAGGCCGCGAAGACCGCCGCCACCAAGCTCGGTCAGGTCAAGGGCATCGAGCTCGTGAGCGGGAAGGGGTTCGACGAGCCGACCGTCCTCTACGTGATCAACTCGAAGAGCCGCATGGTGCAGGGTCTGAAGCTCTACGAGCAGGCGGCGCTCGTCGCGGAGGACGCGTCGGCGGCGACGGGCGATCAGGCGGTCGAGCTCGCGAAGCGGGCGAAGGAGATCATCGGGGTCGCGAAGGGCGTGTTCGGCGACGGCTATCAGGACTACATGGAGATCCAGTTCCGCGCGGGCATCTACCAGCCGCTCCCGGCCGGCCTGACCGGCGCCACGGGACTGACCGGCACGACCGGCATCACGGGTGGCACCGGGACGACCGGCGCATCCGGCGCAGCGGGTGGGACCGGTGCGAGCGGGGCGAAGGGGGCGACGCCGTGACGGACGGACTGCTCCTCCTGCATGCCTGGCCGCTCGATGCGCGGATGTGGGCTCCGCAGCTCGAGGCGCTCGACGGCACGGCGGTTGCGGCCCCGAGCCACCCGGGGTTCGGCGGCACGCCGCCCGCTGGACCGGTGATGACGATGGAGGCGTGCGCGCGTAACGCGCTCGCCGCTCTCGACGAGGCAGGGATCGACCGAGCGGTGGTGTGCGGTCTGTCGATCGGCGGGTACATCACGTTCGAACTGTGGAGGCAGGCGCGCGAGCGGTTCCTCGGCATGGTCCTCGCGAACACGCGCGCGCAGGCGGACACGTCGGAGGGCAAGCAGGGGAGGTACGCCACCGCCGAGCGCCTGCGTGCCGAGGGCAACTTCCTGATCCAGGAGCCGCCCAAGCTCCTCGCGCCCGATGCGCCCGAGCACCTGCGCGAGCAGGTCCGAGCCCTCCTCGCGGACCAGTCGGCCGAGGCGATCGCGGCGGCGCTGGCGGGGATGGCCGAGCGGCCGGACTCGACGCCCGACCTCGGGGGCATCGACGTCCCGACCCTGGTGGTCACCTCGACGCAGGACCAGCTGATCCCGGCGGAGGTCTCGGGGGAGATGGCCGGCCAGATCCCCGGCGCGCGGCTCGAGACGATCGAGGGCGTGGGACACCTCACGAACCTCGAGGCGACCGAGACCTTCAACGGCCTCCTGCTCGAGCACCTCTCGACCTGCGGCCTGCGCTGATCCGGCTCGCCGGCGCTCGGCGGGGCGACCGTAGACTGGCCACGTGACCGACCCTACGCGCTTCGCGGCGCGGTTCCCGTTCGCCCTCGATCCGTTCCAGGTCCGGGCGATCCAGGCGTTGGACGGCGGCGAGTCCGTGCTCGTGGCGGCACCGACCGGAGCCGGCAAGACGGTCGTGGCCGAGTTCGCCCTCGAGCGAGCGCTCGACGTGGGCGGGAAGTGCTTCTACACGACCCCGCTGAAGGCGCTCTCGAACCAGAAGTTCGGCGACTTCGTCGCGCGCCATGGCGCGGCCAAGGTCGGGCTGCTCACGGGTGACAACTCGATCAACGCCGAGGCGCCGATCGTCGTCATGACCACCGAGGTCCTCCGGAACATGCTCTACGAGAAGAGCCGGACGCTCGAGGGGCTCCGGTACGTCGTGATGGACGAGGTCCACTACCTCCAGGATCCGTACCGAGGCGCGGTCTGGGAGGAGGTACTCATCCATCTGCCGCTCTCGGTCTCGGTGGTGTGCTTGTCGGCCACGATCTCGAACGCCGAGGAGTTCGGGGAGTGGGTCGGGACGCTCCGCGGCACCACGCGGGTCGTGATCGAGGAGAAGCGGCCGGTCCCGCTCGAGCACCACTACCTCATCGGTCGCGAGCTGCACCCGATGCACATCGAGCAGGACGGCCAGCTCAC
>JBLNAW010000011.1:0-9368 GCA_050259555.1 Solirubrobacterales bacterium | reverse complement strand
GTTCTCGTCGACCGCGCGGCGTGGGACGGGTCGGAGCCGACGTGAGGACCTCCGCCGATTGGGACCTGCTCGTGGCCGGCCGCCCCTCGGTCGACGTGATGTTCTCCGGGCTCGAGACGTGGCCGGCGCTCGGCCGGGACATCGACGCCGAGGGCCTCGGGGTGTGCGCCGGGACGTCGTTCAACACGCCCGCCGCGGCGAACCGCCTCGGCCTTCGGGTGGGATACATCGCGATGGTCGGCAACGACCGATGGAGCCGCATCGTCCGCGACGAGTGGGAGACCGAGGGCCTGCCCACGGACTTCCTGCGCATCGAGGACCGGGCCATGCCCTTCGTCTCGGTCGCCCTGAACCACGAGGGGGACCGCGGGTTCGTGACCTACTACGGCGCCGAGGAGGGCGACGACCGAGAGCTGGACCGCCTCGCGCGGCGCGTCGTCGAAACCGCCTCGGCGCGGCACCTGCACGCCTACGCCGGCGAGGCCGCCGACGGACTCGTCGGCGCGGCCCGCGAGCGTGGGATGACCGTCTCGCTCGACGGGTGGGGCGGACCATGGTGGGAGAGCTCGGCGCCGCTCGACGTCCTGCTCGAGGGCGCGGACGTCGTGCTCGCCAACAGCGACGAAGCCCTCGCGATGACGATCGAGACCGACGTCCGGGCGGCGACGGCACGGCTCGGCGAGCTCTGTCCCATCGCGGTCGTGAAGCTCGGCGCGGGAGGGGCGATCGCGGCCGCCGAGGGGCAGATCCTCGAGGTGTCGGCCGAGGCCGTCGACATCGTCGACACGACGGGCGCCGGTGACTGCTTCAACGCAGGCTTCCTCCGTGGCTGGCTCGCGGGCCTGGCCGTCCGGGAGTGCTTGACGATCGCAACCATCTGCGGGACCCGCGCCGTCGAGACATTCGGCGGCTACCGCGGGTGTCCGCGCGAGAGGGAGCTCATCGATCTCGCGGCCGCCCGCGGGATCGCGCTCCCTCCGATCCGGGGAGGGACCACATGAAGATGACGCTGCTCGGGACGGGCGTGCGCACGCCGTTCGTCCTCCACGGACTCGCCGACCGCGAGGCCGAGCTCGGGCTCACCGAGGTCGTCCTGCACGACGTCGACCACGAGCGCCTCCGGATCATGAGTGCCCTCGGCGCGCACCTGTGCCGCGAGTGGAAGGCGGGGTTCACCGTCCGCGGCGAGGAGGACCCTCGCGCCGCGATCGCCGGCTCGAGGTTCGTGTTCTCGGCGATCCGCGTGGGGCAGGAGGAGGCGCGCGCGGACGACGAGCGGATCGCGCTCGAGCACGGGGTCCTCGGCCAGGAGACGACGGGGCCGGGCGGGTTCGCGATGGCGCTGCGGACGATCCCCGCGATGCTCGGCTGGGCCGAGATCATCAGCGAGGTCGAGCCCGAAGCGCTCCTCGTCAACTTCACGAACCCGGTCGGGATCATCGTGCAGGCGCTGTCCGATCACTCGCCGGTCCGTGTCGTCGGCGTATGCGACGGACCGATCGAGATGAAGCGGAGCGTGGCCGAGTTCCTCGGCATCCCGCCCGACCAGGTGTACGCGGACTATGCGGGGCTGAACCACGCGGGGTGGATCCATCGCGTGCTCGTCGAGGGCCGCGACCGCTTGCCCGAGATCCTCGACCGCTACGAAGAGCTCGCACGCACCGAGGACTCGTGGGCGCTGTTCGACCCCGAGTTGGTGCGCCGGATCGGCATGCTGCCGATGGAGTACCTCTACTTCTTCTACTCACGTGAGCAGGCCGTGCAGAACATCCTGCGCTCGGGCGGCTCGCGCGGTGAGCAGATCGCGACGCTGAACGCTCCCCTGTGGCCGGAGCTGGCCGAGCGGATCGCCGCGGAGGACCTCGAGGGCGCTCGCGAGGCGTGGGAGCGCACGATCGAGACGCGACACGAGACGTACTTCGCGCGCGAACGCGGCGAGGCCGTGCCGGAGGGCGCCCGCGAGGAGGCCCCTCCCCATGAGGAGATGTTCGAGGGCGACGGGTACGAGGGGCTCGCCACCGCCGTCATGGTCTCGGCGGTGCAACGGCGCAAGATGCCGCTCATCGTGAACGCGCCGAACCTCGGCGCGATCCCCGACCTGCTCGACACCGACGTCGTCGAGGTGACGTGCATGGTCGACGAGCACGGCGCCCATCCGCTCGCACAGGGCCGTCTGCCGCGAGCCGCGCTCGACCTCATCGAGCCGATCAAGGCCTACGAACGGCTCACGGTGCAGGCCGCGGTGGAGGGCTCGTATGCGAAGGCGCTCGAGGCCCTCACCGTCCACCCGCTCGTGGACTCGGAGCCGCTGGCGAGATCGATCCTGGACGACTACCTCCGCGCACACGGTGAGCTGCTCGCTCACATCCGACCCTGACCCGGGCGTCCGCTGAAGAAGAGTGACAAGAACGGGGCCACCGGCTTGACCGCCCCCGCGCCGGTCCCGTACGGTTCGCCGTGAGAAGCCGCTGGAGCCCTCGGGCCCCGGCGGTTTCTCACTTCCGGGCGGCGACGGACCTTCGACCCGCGAGGAGACGTCCGTGCTGATCGAGAACGGGTTCACGGTTGCCGCCCCGGTCGACGACCTGTGGGCCTACCTGCTCGACGTCGAGCGCATCGCGCCGTGCATGCCGGGTGCCGAGCTCACCGAGACCGTGGACGAGCGCACCTGGAAGGGGAACCTGAAGGCGAAGTTCGGACCCGTCACGATGTCCTTCGCGGGCACGGTCGCGATGGAGTCGCGCGACGACGTCGCGCACCGTGTGGTGCTGAAGGCTCGCGGTATGGAGCAGAAGGGCAAGGGTGCGGCAGACGCCACGGTCACCGCGTGGCTCGAGCCGGACGATATCGACGGCCGGACGACCGTGAAGATGCAGGCCGAGATCGTCCTCACCGGCGCGGCGGCTCAACTCTCGCGCGGGCTCCTGCCCGAGATCTCGAAGAAGCTCACGCAGCAGTTCGCCGACTGCCTGCAGGCGGGCATGAGCGCCGAGGGCGCGGCGGTGACCCCCGAGGGAGCTCCGCCGGTGGCCGAGGGAGGGGAGGCCCCTCGCCCGCCCGCGCGGACGGTCCCCGAGCCTGTCGGCGGGGTGCGCCTCGGCCTCTCGGCCGTGTGGGCTATCGTGAGGAACTTCTTCCGCAGGCTTTTCCGACGGTCCTCAGCCAGCTGAGCTCGAAGACCGTCGGACGATACGAGAGGAGGAGAGGCCTCGATGCGACCGATGCGGGTCGTGATGCTCGTCGTGGGCATCATCGTGGGATTCATCGCCCTCGGGCTCCTGGTCGGCGGCGGCCTGCTGATCTGGGCG
Source organism: Solirubrobacterales bacterium (assembly GCA_050259555.1). GTDB lineage: Bacteria > Actinomycetota > UBA4738 > UBA4738 > HRBIN12 > HRBIN12. The sequence continues at coordinate 6,060 of JBLNAW010000011.1, read as the reverse complement.
CATACCCACCGGGATGCCCAGGGCTACTACACCTTCGATGCGCATCCGTACGGCGCACCCGGGTACGCGATCACGTCGGAGGAGCTCGACCTCGGCGCGAAGCCGAACGACTGGTTCCCCTCGGGGATCGCGACACTCCGCTTCGAGGTGACGTCGAGCTCAGATGTGTTCGTCGGGGTCGCGCCGAGAGCCGACGTCGAGACCTACCTCGAGGGGGTCGCCCACAACGTCATCGCGAGCATCGACGCCACGCCCTTCCGGGTCACCTATCAGCAGGTCGACGGCACCGCCGTGCCGGCTCCCCCGACCGAGCAGGACTTCTGGGCGGCGAGTGCCTCGGGATCCGGCGAGCAGACGCTCACGTGGGACCTCGAGAAGGGATCGTGGACCCTGGTCGTGATGAACGCCGACGCCTCGCAGGGTGTCGACGTCCAGGTGGCCATGGGCGTGAAGAGCGGTCTCCTGCTCCCGATCGGCATCGGGATCGTCGTGCTGGGTCTGCTTGCCGCCGCGGGTGCGACGGCCCTGATCGTCTTCTCCTCGCGCGGGAAGCGACCGGCGTCGAGCTTGCCGCCCCCCGAGCGACCAGACCAAGTCACGCCGACGACCCCCTGAACGACGAACCCGCTCGGGCACGACGCACGTCCTCACCGTGTTCACATGCCCTTGGACCATGGGCAGGTGTTCGCTTGCGCTTTCCTGGAACGCAAGGATATGCTTGCGTGAAGAGGTGAGACCGGATGCAGCATGAGGACGAGTCGATGATCTTCGGGGCGCTGGCGGATCGAACACGACGCCAGATCGTGCGTGAGCTCGCCGCGCAGGGCCCCCTCACGCCGACCACGCTCGGGGTCCGAGCGGGCATCTCCAGGCAGGCCGCGGCTCAGCACCTCGCGGTGCTCCAGGCGGCCGGTCTCGCGTACGGCCTCCGGAGAGGCCGGGAGACGCGCTACGGGCTCGACACCGCGCCCTTCTCGCGCGCCGAGGGGTGGATGCGCTCGATCGAAGACTCCTGGGCTCGCCGCCGCGCGGTGCTCGAGCGGCTTCGGGCGGAAGCCACCCGGGGAACCGAGCAAGAGTGACAGGAACCGGCCTCCGCGTTTGACGGCCGTCCGAGGGACCCCTAGAGTGCGCCGTGAGAAACCGCTGGAGCCCTCGGGCCCCGGCGGTTTCTCACATCCGGGACCGGATCCGCCGGTCGCCTGCCCCAGACTCACAGCGTTCTCCCAGGAACCTCGCAGGAAGACCCCTGGCACCGGCGGTAGGGTCGTGCCGTGGACGAGCCTTCGACCGAGCCGGGAGCGCGGGTCCTCGTCGTGGACGACGAGCCGAGCATCACCGATCTCGTCGCCACGGTGCTCCGGTACGAGGGCTTTCAGGTCCAGACCGCGGCGACGGGGCGCGCGGCCCTCTCGGCGGTCACCGCGTTCCGACCGCACCTCGTTGTCCTCGACGTGATGCTCCCCGATCTGGACGGGTTCGAGGTCCAGCGCCGGCTCACGGCCGACGGGCTCCGGGTCCCGGTCCTGTTCCTCACGGCTCGCGACTCGACGGAGGACAAGGTCCGCGGGCTCACGATGGGCGCGGACGACTACGTGACGAAGCCGTTCAGCCTGGAGGAGCTCGTCGCGCGCGTCCGCGCCATCCTGCGGCGCACCGGCGACGACGCTGCGACCGGCCACCTCGTCTTCGCCGACCTCGAGATGGACGAGGACACGCACGAGGTCTGGCGCGGCGACCGGCCGATCGAGCTCTCGCCGACCGAGTTCAACCTCCTGCGCTACCTGCTCCTGAACGCGAAGAAGGTGGTCTCGAAGGCACAGATCCTCGACCACGTCTGGCGCTACGACTTCGGCGGCGACGCCAGCGTCGTCGAGACCTACGTGAGCTACCTACGGCGCAAGGTCGACGTCGACGAGCCGAAGCTGATCCACACGGTCCGCGGCGTCGGCTACTCGCTGCGCCTCCCGAGGGGCTGAGCCGTGTCGCTCCGCGCTCGGCTGCTCGTCGCCATGGTCGTGCTCGCGGCGGTCGGGCTCCTCGCGGCGGATCTGGCGACCTTCCGCTTCCTGCGCTCGACGCTGATGGACCGCGTGGACCAGCAGCTCGTCGCGGCGACGCGCGAGTCCGTCCACTACTTCAACGCGCCTTCGTTCGGGGAGCCGCCGTCGGGCGAAGGCGACGCGCTGTTCCCCGCGGGGACCTACGCTGCCATCCTGGACGCGAGCGGCGCCGTCGTCGAGGAGCACGTCTACGGCTTCAGCCAAGACGTCAGGTCCGCGCCCGAGCTGCCCGACGGGCTGCCGGGGTCGACCGCGGGCGGAGCGACGATCTCGTCCCGCGCCTTCACCGCGACCGCAGCCGACGGCCGGACCCGGTACCGCGCCCAGGCCTTCGCGCTCGACGGCGGGGGGACGCTCGTGGTGGCGATCCCGCTCACGGACGTCACCGAGACCCTGCGCCGCCTCCTGCGGATCGAGGTCGTCGTGACGGTGGCCGTGCTCGCCGCACTCGGCGCGATCGCGTGGTGGCTCGTCCGCCTCGGACTGCGCCCACTCGAGCGCATGGGCGAGACGGCGAACGCGATCGCCGGCGGCGACCTGTCCCGCCGCGTCGAGCCGGCCGATCCCGGCACGGAGGTCGGCCGCCTCGGCATCGCGCTCAACCAGATGCTCGGCCGGATCGAGGGAGCGTTCGCCGAGCGACAGGCATCCGAGGACCGGCTGCGCCGCTTCGTGGCGGACGCCTCCCACGAGCTCCGCACGCCGCTCACCTCGGTGCGCGGCTACGCCGAGCTGTTCCGGCGAGGTGCCGCCGACGACCCCGAGGCCCTCGGCACGGCCATGCGCAGGATCGAGGAGGAGGGTGCCCGCATGGGCGTCCTCGTGGACGAGCTCGCGCTGCTCGCCCGACTCGACCAGCACCGGCCGCTCGAACGCGAGCCGGTCGACCTCGCCGCCGTGGCTCGAGCCGCGGTCGACGGCGCCCGGGCGGTCGAGCCCGACCGGCCGATCGAGATCGACGCGCCGCTCCCCGTCGTGGTGCTCGGCGACGAGGCCCGCCTCCGGCAGATCGCCGACAACCTGCTCGCGAACGCCCGCGTCCACACACCCTCCGGTGCGCCCGTCCGCGTCCGGGTCGCCGTGGACGGCGCGCAGGCGGTCCTCGAGGTCGAGGACTCGGGTCCGGGGATCCCGCCCGAGGACGCCGAGCGCGTCTTCGAGCGCTTCTACCGCGCCGACCCCTCACGCTCGCGCGAGCACGGAGGTGGAGGACTCGGCCTGTCGATCGTGGCCGCGGTGGCCGAGGCCCACGGTGGCCGGGCCCGGGTCGAACCGGGATCCGGTGGCGGCGCGCGGTTCCAGGTCCGGCTCCCAACGGCCGGCACCGAGCGACTCTGACCGCCTTCTCGGACGCCTCTCAGGGATCTCCCAGGTTGCCGAGGTCCACTGAACATGGACCGTCGGAGCGCCCGGCGGCCGGGAGGTGAGCGAGATGCCGTACGGACACATGGACCCGGGTTGGGTGGATCGCCCCTGGTGGGGCGTGTTCGGCTGGCTCATGCCGCTGCTGATCCTCGCGCTGGTGGCCCTCGTCATGGTGTGGGCGGTGACGCGGACGACGCGAACGCTGCCGAGCGCCGTCGTGACCGGGGCGCCGAGCCCGGCCTTCGCCGCCGCGCCCGTCCCTTTCCCCACGGGCGACGGCGCACTGGAACGGGCACGGATGCGATACGCGAGCGGAGAGATCGGGCGTGAGGAGTTCCTGCAGGTGGCGCGAGACCTCGGCGCGCCCGACGAGACCCAGGAGGCTGGTTCCGATGGATGAGATCCCCCCCCGCCCCGATCATCGCCCCGATGGCGACGTCCCGGGACCCGATCGCACCGTCCCCACCCCGGCGCTCCCAAGCTCGGGCGACGTGACGCCCCCGGCTCGCGGCTCGGGTCGCCGCCCGAGGAAGCGCGTGATCCCGATGCTCCTCGCGTTCGCCCTCACCGCCTCGCTCGTCGAGGGCGCCGTCCTCGTGAAGGTCGTCGCCGAGGACCGGACGAGCGCCGAGGCAAGCCCGATCGCCGCCGTCGCGAGCACCACGAGCGGCAAGACCGACCTCTCGACCGTCATCGCCCAGGCGATGCGCTCGGTGGTGGCGGTGAAGGTCTCCTCGACGCGCCCGGGACCCTTCGGCAACGCCATGCCGGTCGAGGGCCTGGGCTCGGGCGTGATCGTCGGGTCCGACCTCGTCGTCACCAACGCGCACGTCGTCGACGCCGCTACGAAGGTGAGCGTGACCTTCGGCGACGGGACCGAGGCCGGCGCGACGGTGCTCGGCACCGACCCGACCCACGACCTCGCCGTCCTGTCCGTCTCGACCGGAGACCGGCCGGTGATCCCGATCGGCTCGTCGGGGAGCCTCGCGCTCGGGCAGCAGGTCGTCGCACTCGGCTACCCACTCGGGCTCGGGGCGACGGCGACCGCCGGCATCGTCTCGGGGCTCGACCGCACGATCGACGTGTCGACGGGGATGGGCGGCAGCGAGCACCTCGAAGGACTGCTCCAGACGGATGCGGCGATCAACCCTGGCAACTCGGGCGGACCGCTCATCGACGCGGCCGGACGTCTCGTCGGCATCAACACGGCGGGCGCATCGGCATCGTCGGCCGAGAACATCGGGTTCGCCATCTCGATCGACGGTGCGCTCCCGATCATCCAGCACCTCGCCGGCACCACCACGTGATCCTCATCTGCGCGGCGCTCGCGGATGGGTGATGCTCTGCTCGTCCACCGACGAGGAGCGTGACGATGGCCGAGTTCCACGTGCTGTGCGATGGATACGTGCTCGACGACGGAGAGCGCGTGGGCTCGACCGTCGGCTTCGTGCGGGACGGGGACGCGCTGGTCGTGATCGACCCGGGGATGGTCGCCTCGCGGTCGGCGATCCTCGACCCGCTCGAGGCCCTCGGCGTTCGGATCGACGACGTGACCGACGTCGTGCTCTCGCACCACCACCCGGATCACGCGCTGAACACCGCGCTCTTCCCGAACGCGCGCGTGCACGACCACTGGGCCTGGTACCGGGACGACCACTGGGAGGAGCGCGAGGCCGAGGGGTTCGAGCTCTCGGGCGACGTCCGGCTCCTCGCGACACCCGGGCATACGGCGCAGGACATCTCGACGGCGATCTCGACCACCGACGGCCTCGTCGTGTGCACGCACCTGTGGTGGATGGCCTCGGGACCTCCGGAGGATCCCCTCGCCGAGGACCTCGACGCCCTCCACGCGAACCGCGAGCGGGTGCTCGCGCTCCCCGGACTCGCGCGGATCGTGCCGGGACACGGCCCGGCGTTCGCTCCGGGCGACGCGACCCCGCGGTGAGCGCTACCGGCGCGAGAGGATCGAGTCGGCGACGAGGCAGACGAGCTCGAACGCGATCCGCGTGGCGTTCCACGCGGTGACCTGCGCCGGGCCGTCCTTCGAGGGCATGATCTCGACGACGTCGGCGCCGATCACGTCGAGACCCCGCAGACCTTGGATGACGCGGATCGCCTCGCGCATCGAGAGCCCTTCTTCGCCCGGCTCCGGGTTCGACACGGCGGGGGCGATCGCGATGTCGAGCACGTCGAGGTCGAAGCTCACGTAGACGGGCAGGTCGCCGACGCGCTCGCGCGTGAGCTGGATCACCTCGCCGATGCCGAGCTCCTCGAGCTCGTCGCGATCCACGATCCGGTAGCCGAGCTCCCGGCTGGTGTGGCCGTCGTCCTCGCCGTAGCCGTGGCCGCGGATCCCGATCTGCACGCTCCGATGCGCGTCGACGTGGTGCTCGTGCACCGAGCGCGACGCCCAGTGCCCTGCCGAGTCCGTCACGCCGTACCACGAGGGGAAGTCGTCGTAGGTGTCGTAGTGCGCGTCGAAGTGCACGAGCGCGGCCGGCTGTCCCGCGGTCGTCTTCGCGCTCGGGCCCGCGATCGCGCGCAGGATGGCGAGCGGGATCGAGTGATCCCCGCCGATGGACACCGGCCGTGTGCCGGCGTCATCGAGCGCTCGGTAGAACGTCTCGATCTC
>JBLNAW010000010.1:0-6531 GCA_050259555.1 Solirubrobacterales bacterium | reverse complement strand
GCAGGTTCGCCGCGACGAAGGCGGCCCAGGCGCCGGCCGCCGCGAGGACCGTCGAGTCGAGCCGCTCGCGCAGCCCCGGGAGGAACAGACCTCGCCAGAACAGCTCCTCACCGGGCACCATGAGCACCCCCGCGAGCGCGAGCACCAGGCCGAGCGGGAGCGCCGCGCGCCGTCCGTACATCGAGACCGACTGCGCGCGGAACGAGCCCCACCGAGGCGCGACGATCGCGACGAAGGCCCGCGTCGCGAGGTAGAGAGCGAGCCCCGCGCCGACGCCGACCAGCGCGGCGACCGAGGTCGAGACCTCAGCCGCCGCCTCGGGACGGCCGGTGAGCAGGGCGATGATCCCGAGGGTGAGGAGCACGGGGGTCATCGTGCCCCAAACGCTCACGCCTCTGCTCGAGATCCACCACCAGGCCACCCCCTCCGCCACCAGCCCGAGGACCATGAGCGCGGCGATCATCGGCTCACGGGAGGAACCGGACCTTCGCCGCGAACTCGGCCGTCATCGCGGTGATCACGGCCAGGTAGAAGAAGCCGGTCGCGGCCTGGACCGCGGACGAGCGCTCGCCCTTCAGCGCGGCACGGATGAGGAACGCGATCAACGCGGTCGTGCCCACCATCCCGAGCGCGATCCACGCCGCGAGCCCGGCCGAGGTGAGGAGCGGGTTGAACTGCGAGTTGTCGCCGCTCGGCCCGAACCCGCCGAGGAGCACCCCCACGACCTCGAGGCCCGTCGCGCCGATGAGCACGACCGTGAAGCGGTTGATCGGAACGCGAGTGAGCCCCCGGTCGGTGAGGTACCAGTGGCCGAGCAGCAACCCGTCCATCACCGCGCCGAGGAACGCCGCGCCGGCGAACAGCTGGACGCCGGCGACGAGCGCGGATCCGTCGGCCGTTCCGGCCATCGCCGCGAGGAGCGCGGCCGAGACCGGCACCGTCGCGATGCCGATCGCCCGGGCGACGGCATGCTGCCTCGCGAACAGGAGCACCACCCACGCGAGCGTCGCGAGCGCGAGCGCGGCGGACAACCGCAGCGACCATCGGCCGGCGTCGTCGCCCTCGACCAGTCCGGACGCGACCGCATACCAACCGGTCGCGGCGAGGACGAGCACCACGACACCGGTGAGCTTGAAGAAGCCTCGGCGCACCTCGCCCCAGAGCGGGGTCAAGAACAGCAGCCACAGGCAGCCCGCCACCGTCTCGGCGAGCACCAGCGCCGTCACGCCGGCCGGTCCCTTCATCCGCGCTCCCTCATGCCGCCGCAAGGGTACTTGCGAGCGACCCTCGCATCCTCGGGGCACCGGGTAGGCTGGAGCGCATGTCGGACTGGCGCTCCTACGACGGCGTGGCCCAGACGTACGAGCGGATCCACGCTCCTCGGCTGGCCGAGCCGGCGCGCGACCTGATCGGCGCGGCCGATCCCGCGCCCGGCACCCGGCTGCTGGACGTCGGCACCGGCACCGGGATCGCCGCGGCGGCGGCGGCGGCCGCCCTCGGCGGGCCGAGCGCCGTCGTCGGCATCGACGCCTCGATCGGCATGCTCGTCGCGGGCCGGCGCGCGCGGCCCGAGATCCGGACCGTCGCCGCGCAGGTCATCGACCTGCCCTTCCGCGACGGCGCCTTCGACACGGTGGTCGGCAACTTCGTGCTCGCGCACTTCACGAAGTACCAGACCGCCCTGTACGAGCTGCTCCGCGTGCTCCGGCCGAACGGCAGGCTGGCGCTGAACGCGTGGTCGGACGGACCCGACGAGCTCTCGAAGGCGTGGCTCGAGCAGGTGTGGACGATCGTGCCCCGGGACGTCCTCGAGGCCGCGATCGGCGACGCGATCCCCTGGCGGGACCGCTTCCGCCAGCGCGAGGCGCTCGAGGAGACCTTCATGGACGCCGGGCTCCGCCACATCCGCGTCGAGCAGCGCCAGTATCGATTCCGCTACGGGCTCGAGGAGTACGTCGAGGGGCTCGGCACCTGGGCGACCGGGCGGTTCGTGCGCTCGATGCTCGGCGAGCGCGGGTTCGAGTCGTTCGTCGGACGGGTGCTCGAGGTCTTCGCCGATCGCTTCTCCGACCCGGTGCAGGACTTCCGCGACGTGCTGATCGTGGTCGGCACGAAGCCGTACTAGGAGAGGGCGAGGACCCGGAACTCCTCGGCATGCTCGACGCCGATCCTCGCGCCGGCCTCCCGGGCCTCGCGCTCGAGCTCGTCCTGGAAGTAGCGGATCCCGTCCTCGACCTGGCTCGCGTGGGCCGCGAGCGCGGCCATCGCCGTCGCGAAGTGCCCAGTCACGTCCTCGCGGTGGTTCGGCTCGTTCGTCCAGCCGAGCCAGACATCGTTCACCTGCCGCACGTCGAGGCCCTCGGCGATGTGCTCGCCGAAGTAGTGCGGGTTGCCCGCCCCGGGGAACACCGCGTCGAGCGCGATCTCGCCGGCTCGCCGATGGTCCGAGTGGTTGTAGTAGCGGTCCTCGAAGAACCACGCGGAGGGATCGCACGAGATCACGGTCTCGGCGCGGACCATCCGGATCCGGCGGATCACCGCCTCGCGCGTCTCGGTGGTGTTCTCGAGCTCGCCGTCGGGAACGTCCATCACGTGGGTGCTCGTGAGGCCGAGGATCGCGCCGGCGGCCTGCGTCTCCGCCTTCCGGGTCTCGGCGAGCTCGGCCCGGTCGCGCCAGGGATCGCTCGAGCCGCGGTCGCCGTTCGTGAGGACCAGGAGGTGCACCTCGCGCCCGGCGGCCGCCCACTTCGCGAGGGTGCCGCCGGCCGAGATCTCGGCATCGTCGGGGTGCGCGAAGACCGCGAGGACCGGCCCGGTCCGAGGTTCGGTCGCCATGCCTATCGCCCCTTCGAGGCCTTCCCGGCCTGCGTCAGGACGTAGGACACGAGCGTGCGGACCGGGACCCCGGTGGCGCCCTTCGGGCCGTAGTCGCCCGCCTTGTCCCGGAACGCCGGACCCGCGATGTCCATGTGCGCCCACGGCACGTCGCCGACGAAGTCGGCGAGGAACAGGGAGGCCGTGATCGCTCCACCCCACCGCTTGCCGATGTTCTTCACGTCGGCCACGTTCGAGTCGATGATCTTGCGGTACGGCCGATAGAGCGGCAGCTCCCATCCCGGCTCCCCGGCCGCCTCGCCCGCCGCGAGCAGGTCCCGGACGAGACCGCGGTCGTTGCTGAAGACGCCCCAGATGTCCTCGCCGAGGGCGACCATGCACGCGCCGGTGAGCGTCGCCGTGTCGACGATCACGCGGGGGGACTTCTCGGTCAGGTACGCGAGGGCGTCGGCGAGGACGAGCCGGCCCTCCGCGTCGGTGTTCAGCACCTCGGACGTCTTGCCGCCGCGGTGGCGGAGCACGTCGCCCGGGCGCGTCGCCGAGCCGCTCGGCATGTTCTCGGCGGAGGGGATCGCCGCGATGACATTCACCTTCGGCTTGAGGATCGCGAGCGCGCGCATCGTCGCCAGGATCGATGCCGCGCCGCCCATGTCGTCCTTCATCGTCTCCATGCCGTCGGCCGGCTTGATCGACAGCCCGCCGGAGTCGAACGAGATGCCCTTGCCGGTGAGCGCGATCGGCGCCTGCGACGCGGCCGCGCCCCGGTACGCGAGCTCGATCAGCCGCGGCGGGTTCACGCTCCCCTGCCCGACGCCGAGGATCCCGCCGAAGCCGCCCTTCTCGAGCTCCTTCTCGTCCCACACCTTGACCTCGAGCCCGAACTCCTTGCCCATCTCCTGCGCCGCCTTCGCGAGCACCGCGGGCGTCATGTCCCGCGCCGGCGTGTTCACGAGGTCGCGCGCCCACGCGGCGGCCTCGCTCACGACCCGTGCCTGGGCGATCGAGGCCTTCACGGCCCTGGCGTCCCAGCGCGCGGGGACGAGCACGGTCACGGTCTCGAGCGCCGCGGCGTCCTCCTTCTTCGACTTGTACCGGTCGAACCGGTAGGCGCCGAGGATCAGGCCCTCGACGACCGCCTGCACCGCATCGGCGGCGCTCCGGCCTCCGGCCTGCGCGAGCGTCGTCGCGACCGAGCGGCGCTTCGAGAGCTGCGTGGCCACCTTGCCGATCGCACGCCGCACGGCGTCGGGACCGGCATCGGTCTTCCTCCCGACCCCCACGAGCAGCACGGAGCCGGCGGCGAGCCCGTCGAGGCCGGCGTTCGGGACGAGCAGCGTCTCGCCGCGTTTGCCGGTGAGCGCCGCGGCTCGGTAGAGACCCAGCAGGTCGATCGCCTTCACGTCCTTCACGCCGGGGCCGGCCTCGGGACCCTCGAACACGGGCAGGACGAGCACGTCGGCGCGGACGGTCTCCGGCGACGCGGTGGAGGAGGTGAACGTGGTCACGGCGGGGCTCCTTCGGTCCGGGACTCGGGCGAGGGCAGTCTATCGAGCGGGCCGCTGACTCCCGGCGCCGGTACCCTGTCGCCGTGGAATCGAAGGATCTGCGCGACCTCGTCCACTTCACGGAAGAGGGCCCCCATCACAGCACGGTCTTCGAGTCCGAGCACCTGTGGTCCGAGGTCGTCTGCCTCGAGCGGGCACAGGAGCTCGGACCGATCGCCGACCCGGACTCCGACGCGATCTGCCTCCTGCTCGCCGGCGAGATCTCGGTCCAGGTGGGCCGGGGTCGCAAGCGCCTCGGTCAGTGGGGTACGACGCTCGTGCCCGCCGGCTCCGAGCTCACGATCCGCAACGCCTCGATCGAGCCGGCCGTGATCCTGCTCGTCGCCGCGCCGCCGCCGACCCGTCGGCCGCTCAACGAGTAGCGCGGGCGCTCGGCAGCAGCAGCGTCAGCCCGAAGGCCACCGAGAAGCTCGGCAGGCTCGCGCCGAGCGCCGAGCCGAACAGCGGGAACGGCAGGCCGAGCCACCCGTGGAACACCGTGCGGACCGCATCCACCCATCCGGCCGGCCCCGTGGGCACGCTCCAGTGGTACAGCACGAAGCCGACCAGCCACGGGACGAGCGCGACCCAGTGGACCCCGGTCGGCGCGAACAGCCGCTCCTCGCCGTAGCGACCTCGGGCGCGCACGAGCCAGTCGGCGGCGAACACGCCGAAGAGGGGAACGAACACCGAGCCGATCAGGAGGAGGAACAGCTCGTACCGCTCCATCGACAGCGCCAGCGCGAGCACGAACGCGAGCGCGCCGAGCGCGAGGACCAGCCAACGCTGCGGCGCCTCGGGCACGACGTTCTGGATCGAGACGGCCGAGGAGTACAGGTTCGCGAACGCGTTGTCGCTCTCGCCGGCGAGGAGCGCGAGGAGCAGGAGCGCACCGCCGGCCGCGCCGCCGATCGCGGCCCCGATGCCGAGCACGTCCGCGGTCGCCCCCGCGCCGAGCACGAGCAGCGCGCCGAGCGCGTAGAACCACACGTTCCCGACGAACGACCCGAGGTAGGTCCCGGCGAACCCCCGTCCTCCCCGTCTCGCGAACCGGTTGTAGTCCGCGACGAGCGGCAGCCACGACACCGGCATCACGATCACCAGGTCCACGGCGAGCCAGAACGGCATCCCACCCCGACCCGGTCCGTGCCAGATCGCGGAGAGGTCCGCCTCGGCGAGCGCTCGGGCGGTGATCCACGCGGCGCTGCCGAGCAGGACGTAGATGCCGAACCGCTCGAGCCACCGGCGCACCACCACGATCGGACCGCCCATCGCGAGCGCCGTGCACAGCACGGCGACGATCGCGAGCCACGCCCCCCGCGCGTCGAACCCGAACAGCTCGCGCGAGGCGACGCTGGCCACCGAGCCCATCGCCCAGAACTCGACGGCGGTCCACCCGATGAGCTGGAGCAGGTTGAGCGCGGACGGCAGGAACGAGCCCCGACGTCCGAGCACCGGACGGAACAGCACCATGGAGGGCACGCCCTCGCGCTCGCCCGCGAGGCCGACGATCGCGAGCGGGATGCACCCGATCAGGCTCCCGACGACGATCGCGAGCAGCGCTCGCGGGAAGCCGAGCGCGGGCACGAGCAGCGCCCCGGTCACCATCACGAGAAGCCCGACCGACAGATCGCCCCACAGCACGCCGAGGTCGAGCCCGGACAGGTGACGTCGCTCGGGCGGGACGGGCCGGATGCCCCACGTCGGCGCCTCGCGCTCGAGGAGCGCCTCGACGCGGTCCGTGACGCTCGCCATGCTCGCTCCCTCCGCCGGTGCGAACCGGATCAGGTTCGAAGGGTCGGCGGGTCGCACCCGCCCTCTCAGCCCGCTCGCACGGGCTCCCCTGCTTGCGAGGTCATGCTAGCGCCTCCGCGCGTCAAGGCCGCGAGAAGGCGCGCAGGTCCTTCAGGGCTCCGCGCATCAAGCGCGCCATGAACGGGCGATAGACCCACAGCGCGAGCTCACCGAGGATCGGCATCGGAAGGGACAGCTCCTCGATCCATGAGAACCAGGTTCCGCGCTCGACCGGCTGCAGGCGCCACGTCCCGACGCCGCCGACGGAGCTCCGGTGCGCCATCACCAGCCGTCGCGGCGGCTCCCAGATCGTGACCTCGAGCCGCTCGGTGAAGAGCGGGACGTTCAGGACCCGCGT
>JBLNAW010000009.1:0-11636 GCA_050259555.1 Solirubrobacterales bacterium | reverse complement strand
TCAGGGCAAACGCCTGCGCGCCGCGCTCGAGGAGCTCGGTCCGACGTTCGCGAAGCTCGGGCAGATCCTCTCGACGCGCCCCGACCTCCTGCCGCCCGAGTACATCGAGGAGCTCGCGACGCTCCAAGACCACGTCCCGCCGCTCACCGAGGAGCAGGTCGTGAAGGTCATGGAGCAGGAGCTCGGCGTGCCGTGGGAGGACGTGTTCGACCACATCGACCCGCAGCCGCTCGCCGCCGGCACGATCGCCGAGGTCCATCGCGCGGTCCTCGCGAACGGCGAGCCCGTCGTCGTGAAGGTCCAGCGTCCCGACGCCCGCGAGCAGATCGAGCAGGACCTCGCGCTCCTCGAGGTGTTCGCGGAGAAGGTCGGCGAGCGCCCCGGACTGCGACAGGTCATCGACATGCCGGCCGTGTTCGAGCACCTCTCCGTGTCCCTCCACCGAGAGCTCGACTTCCGGCAGGAGGCAGAGCACATGGCCCGCATGGCGGGGGTCATCGCATCGTTCTCGCGACTGGCGGTGCCCGAGGTCTTCGGGGACTACTCGACGTCGCGCCTGCTCGTGATGGAAGACGTGCAGGGCGGTCCGATCTCGGACGCCCCGGAGGGGAGGGCTCGCAAGGAGGCGGCGCGCCAGCTCCTCGAGTCCTTCTACAAGCAGATCCTCGTCGACGGCTTCTTCCATGCGGACCCGCACCCGGGCAACCTGATGTGGCAGCCGTCCACGGAGCGCATCTTCTTCCTCGACCTCGGGATGATCGGCGAGGCGGGCCCGGAGATGCGGGAGCACATGATGCTCGTGCTCATGGCGTTCTGGCAGCAGGACGTCGGCTTCCTCACCGATGTCACGCTCATGCTCGCCGGCGCGATCAACCGCACGGACCTCGACACCGACGCGTTCTCCGCCGAGATCGGCGCACTGATGGCCAAGTACCACGGCGCGTCGCTTCAGGAGATCCAGCTCGGCCCCGTGCTGCAGGAGATGACCGAGATCTCGCTCCGGCACGGCGTGCCGCTCCCGGCCTCGCTCACGCTGACGGCGAAGGCGCTCGCGCAGATGCAGCTCGCAGCGGCGCAGCTCGATCCCACGCTCGACCCGTTCGACGTGGCCGGCAAGTTCCTCATGCGCACGCTGGTCACGGGCATGGGCGCCAAGCTCGATCCGAAGACGCTCTTCTACCAGTCGCAGCGGCTCAAGGTTCGGTTCCTGCGCGTGGTCGAGGCCGTCGAGCGGCTGATCGGAGCGCGGCCGGGGCAGAAGCTCGAGGTGAACTTCCGTGCGGCGAACCTGGAGGAGACGATCCGGCGCGCCGGCCGCAGGCTCGCGCTGGGACTCACCGCCGGAGCGGCGGTGCTCGCGAGCGGGCTCACGGCGATCTCCGAGCGCGTGCCCTCATGGGTGCCGGTGGCGTTCGGCGTCGCCGGCGGCCTGCTCACGCTCGGCATGCTGTTCGACATCCTGCGCCGCACGAAGTAGCGGCGGCTCAGCCGCCGAGCGGCCCCTGGATCTCCCTGCCCTTGATCGTCCCCGTCGTGGGCTCGGGAACCGGCTTCGCCTCGACGTTGCCCTTGCGCACCGAGCGGAGGACCGCCTTCTCGAGCACGTACGCCATCACGCCCATCGCGACGCCGACCGCCCAGCGCTCGGCGCGCCGGAAGCTCGATCTCTTCTTCGCCATCAGTCGACGACCTCCCTCGCGGAGACCCTGTATATCTCGACCGGCTCCTCACGTCCCTTCACGGTCCGAGCGCCGATCGGCTCGGCCGCGACCTCCGGCGCGGACGTGACCGTCGAGGCGCTCGCGACGATCTCACCGCCCCGCGCCTCGGCCTGCAGGCGCTGGGCGACGTTCACCGCATCGCCGATCACGGTGTACTCGAGCCGGCCGCCGCCGCCGACGGCGCCCGCGATCACGAGCCCCGTGTTCAGGCCGATCCCCACCTGGAGGTGATCGACGGCGCCGGCCCCCCAGCCGAGCGCGTTCAGCTCAGCCTGCCGCGCCTGCATCGCGATCGCGCACCTCAGGGCGCGCTCAGCGTGATCGGGCAGCGGATCCGGAGCCCCGAAGATCGCCATCACGGCGTCGCCTTGGAACTTGTCGATCGTGCCGCCGTGCTCCGCCACGACCTCGGCCATCGCGCCGAGATGCCTGCCGACGATCTCCGCGATCTCGCGAGCGGACAGCCGCTCGGCGATCGTCGAGAAGCCTCGGATGTCGCTGAACAGGATGGTCACCTCGAGCTCCTGCTGCGCCATCTCGCCGATCGCCAGCCGGTCCGCGACCTGGGATGGGACGTAGGACCGGAGCGAGCTCGCCGTGCTCTGCTTCTCGACGACGGCCGCGTGCAGGCGCTTCAGCTCGTCCACCGCGGCGTCGTCCCCCGATCCCGCCCCTTCCGAGAGCCGTCGGAACAGATCGGTCACGCGGCGGTCGACGGCCTCCTGCGTCGTGCCGAGACGCTCGGCCATCCGCTCGTAGCCGAGCCCCTGGGACATCATGTCGAGGATCTCGCGGTCGCCCTCCGCGGTCTCGCGCCGGCCCGAGAGCCGTTCCGCGATCAGCGGGTCGACGGCGCTGCCGCCGGCGGCGACCTCGCGGATCGCCCGCACGAGCTCGTCGCCCTGCGCGATCCGATCCTTCAGCAGGTACGCGAGCCCGCTCTGTCCGCGCCCGCGGAGCGCGAGCGCGTACGCCTGGGCGGCGTGGGCCGAGCGGACCACGACCCCGGTCCCGGGATGCGAGGCGCGGATCGCGTGCGCGCAGTCGATGCCCTCGAGCTGGAAGTTCGGCGGCATCTTGATGTCGGTCACGACGACGTCCGGCGTGTGCTCGGCAGCGGTCGACAGGAGCGAGGGAGCATCGGCGGCCACGCCGACGACCGTGATGTCCTCGTACGTCTCCAGGAGGGCGCGGACGCCCTCACGCACGAGGACGTTGTCCTCCCCCAGCACGACCCTGATCGTCAACCTGCGTCCCCCACCGGTGGTGTGTGTAGCATGCCGCCGTGGTTCGTGTCGTGTTCGCCGAGGACAACTACCTCGTTCGGGAGGGAACGGCCGCGCTGCTGACCACCTCGGAGGAGGTCGATCTGGTCGGAACCGCGACGAATCTCGAGGAGCTGCTCATCGCCGTCGACGAGCTCCGGCCCGAGGCCGTGCTCACCGACATCCGCATGCCGCCGACGAACACGACCGAGGGTATCGACGCCGCGCGGAAGATCCGCGGCGAGCACCCCGAGATCGGCGTCGTCGTCCTCTCGCAGTTCGCCGAGGAGGAGTACGCCTACGAGCTCCTCAAGGACGGGGCCGCGGGGCTCGGGTACCTGCTCAAGGAACGGGTCGCCGACGTGACCGAGCTCGTCCGCGCGCTGAACGAGGTCGCGGGCGGCGGCTCGGTGCTCGACCCCAAGGTCGTCGAGGCGCTCGTCTCGGCGAAGGACCGGATGGCGCACTCGCCGCTCGCGCAGCTCACCGACCGCGAGCGCGAGGTCCTCGAGCACATGGCACAGGGTCAGAACAACGCCGCGATCGCGCGGTCCCTGTTCCTCACCGAGCGCGCGGTCGAGAAGCACATCAACTCGTTGTTCCACAAGCTCGCGCTCTCCGAGGAGACCGAGGTCCACCGCCGGGTCATGGCCGTGCTCGCGTTCCTGCGTGAGCGCGGCACCTGACCGAGCAGAGCTCACTGCGCCGCCCGTGTGTCGACGATGAGCACCGAGCACGGCGCGTGCCGCAACACGAGGTTCGGCACGCTCTCACGCACCCGCCACCTCGGACCGTGGACGCCCTTGTTGCCCACGACGATCGTGTCCACGCGCTCGGCCTCGGCGACGGCGACGAGCCGCTCGGCCGCGTCGCCTGCCTCGCTCCACGCTCGGAGCCTGAGCGTGGGGAACCGCGCGCTCATCTTGGCGAGGTAGCCCCCGGGATCCGGCGCCTTCCGCGGGTCGGCGGCGTCGTGGGTGCCGTTCGGTGCGCGGACGTGCAGGACCAGGAGCTCTGCATCGCTTGCGGCCGCGAGCCCCGCCGCCGCCCGAACGGCCAGGTCCGCCGAGCCCGATGTGTCCGTTCCCACCAGGATCTTCTTCATCTCGAGCCTCCCTCGTTCGTCATGGCCCAACCGTAGGCCGGGGAGGGTCGAGGTTCGAGCCGGCCCCCACCACAAGGGCGGGGGGGTGCCTGCATCACCGACAGGGTGAGGTTCCTGCCCGAAGAAGCGCAGGTCGACCCCCTTGGATGCACGTGCCGAGGGTGTCACCATGCCCCGCATGGCTCGGTGGGGGATCGGGCGGGCGGGTCGGATCGTGGGTGGCCTGTGGACCGTGATGGCCGTGCTCTGGGTGGGCTCCGTGGTCTCGGTGCTCCTGGACCGGCCGTCCAACGTCATCGTGGGGATCGTGCTCGGGGTCCCGGCCGCGATCTACGTGATCGTCGGCGGCCTCGTGGCGCGGCGACTCCCCGACAACCCGATCGGATGGCTCTTCTGCGCGGCGGGCCTCGCGCTCGTGCTGTGGGTCGCCGGGATGGCGTACGCGCAGGCGGGGCTGAACGGTGCACCGGGCCTGAGCTCGCGTCCGGGCGCCGAGGCCGCGGCGTGGATCGGCAGCCTCAGCGCGCTCGCGGTCCTGCCCGTTGCGCTCCCCACGTTCCTGCTGTACTTCCCGGACGGCCACCTCCGCTCGACCCGGTGGCGCGTCGCGGTCGCCATCGTGATCCTCGGCGGTGCGCTCGTCGTCCTGGGCGTGGTCGGGCAGATCGACCAGTTCTCCGGGACCACGCATCTGGCTCCGCCGGCGTGGGCCGCCCGCATCCACAGGATCGGCGGGATCGCGGGCCTCGGCTACGCCCTCGTGGGCATCTCGGCGTTCGCGGGCCTCGGGGCGCTCGTGCTCCGCTTCCGCTCCGCGACCGAGGAGGAACGCCAACCGCTGCGGCTGCTCGTCATGGTGATCTCGGCGATGGCGGTCACGGCACTGGTCGCGATCGTCGCCGTGTTCGGGTCCGGGGGAGCGAACTGGGCCTGGATCCCCGTCGTCCTGGCGATCCTCGTCAACGGGTTCGGGATCATGGTGGGCATCCCCACCGCGACCGCCGCGGCCGTCCTGACCTACGGTCTGTACGACGTCGGCGTGGTGATGAAGAAGACGGTCGTCTACGTCGCGCTGGTGGTCCTCTTCGTCCTCGTGTTGGCGGTGCTGAGCCTGGCGTTCTCTCCGCTCTCGGTCATCGGATCCTCGGATGCCGGCGGCCTCCCGAGCCGTGAGGCCCTCGCGGCCCGAATCCTGACCGGCGCCGCGGCGTTCACCCTCGTGCTCGTGATCACGATCCGTCCGGTGAAGCGGCTCGCTCGACGGCTGGTGTACGGCCGCCGAGCGACCCGCTACGAGGCGATGGCCGAGTTCTCTGAGCGCCTCGGCGAGGCGTACTCGACCGAGGACGTGCTGCCGAGGATGGCCGAGATCGTGCGCGCCTCGACCGGGGCCGACGTCGCCCACGTCTGGCTGTGGCTCGGCGGCGAGATCCGACCGGTGGCCTCGGCGCCGAGCGACGCCCCCGCGCGAGCTCCGATCCACGCGGCCCCGGACGAGATCCCCGCCGTCGACGGGCTCCGCACCTTCCCCGTCCGCGACCGCGGCGAGCTCCTCGGCATGCTCACGGTGGCGATGCCGGCCGCCGAGCCGCTCTCGAAGGACGGCGAGAGGCTCGTCACCGACCTCGCCGGGCAGGCCGGGCTCGTCCTGCGCAACGTGCGGCTGATCGAGGAGCTCCACGAGTCCCGCCGCCGGATCGTCGCGGCGCAGGACGAGCGCGCGCGCAAGCTCGAGCGGGACATCCACGACGGCGCGCAGCAGCAGCTCGTCGCGCTCTCAGTGAAGCTCGGCCTGGCCGAGCAGCTCACCGCTCGCGACCCGGAGCGGGCTCGGGCGATCCTGGGCGAGCTCAAGCAGGAAGCGACGGACGCCCTCGACAACCTCCGCGACCTGGCGCGCGGCATCTTCCCCCCACTCCTCGCCGACCAGGGGCTCGTGGCCGCCCTGGACTCGCAGGCCCGCAAGTCCACGGTGGACGTTCGGGTGACGGCCGAAGGGATCGGCCGCTATCCGCAGGAGGTCGAGGCGGCCGTGTACTTCTGCGCCCTCGAGGCGCTCCAGAACATCACGAAGTACGCGGAGGCCACGTCGGCGAGGATCCGCCTGGCCCAGAGCGACGGCCATCTCGCGTTCGAGGTCGCCGACGACGGCGTGGGCTTCGATCCCGCCCGCGCCCGCGGCTCCGGGCTCACGAACATGCGCGACCGCGTCGAGGCGCTCGGCGGCACGCTCGAGGTGGCGTCGACGGTCGATGCCGGGACGACCGTGACGGCCCGGATCCCCATCGGGCACGGCGCGGGAACGACCGGGGTCGCGCCGTGAGCGCGCGGACCGCTCGGCTCGTCTCGCGCGGGATCGTGGCTGCGATCCTCGTCGTGGTCGTCGCCGATGCCACCCTCGTCCTGGCCATCAGCGGCCGCCACGACGACACGAGGATCGAGGTCGTCGGCGACCCGAACGCACCCGGGATGGCCGCGGTACGGACCGACCTCGAGGCCCGTGTCGCCGAGGGTGCCCGGTTCGAGCCCGACGTGGTCGGCGGCTGGCTCGTCACTGCGCTGGCGCTGATCTGGGCGATCACCGGTTCGCTCATCGTGTCGCGACAACCTCGGAACACGGCGGGTTGGATCTTCTGCGGCTGGGGAGCGGCCGCCGCGACGCTCATCTTCTCGAGCGGGTACGCGACCTACAGCGTCCGGGTCGCGGCCTCGCCGCTGCCCGGCCAGGGCGCCGCCGCGCTGATCGCCGACAACGGGTTGTCGTTCGTCGTCCTGATCCCGCTCCTCGTCCTGCTCTTCCCCGACGGCCGGCCCCCGAGCCCTCGGTGGCGGTGGGCCTCGCGAGCGCTGCTCGCCGGAGGCGCGCTCGCCGCCGCCGCGTACGCCCTCACCCCGGGGCCGCTGAACAACCTCGTCGACAACGCCGGGATCCTCTACGCGAACCCCATCGGCCTGAGCGCGTTCCGCGAGGGCGGGCCGGGGAACGCGTTGGTCACCACCGGGATGATCCTCGTCTTCGGCGCGAGCCTCTCGACGGTCGTCGCCGTGTGGCAGCGCTTCCGGCGGGCGCGTGGCGAGCAGCGGCAGCAGCTGCGGTGGCTCGTGGCCGTCGCCACCGTCGCGGGGTCGGGGATCCTGCTGCTCCTGCTCGCGACCGTGGGCCTCGCGGTCTTCCGGGTGCAGGACAACGGCAGCGGCTGGCTCTTCGCGGCCCTGTTCGCACCGACGGTCGCCGCGATCTTCCTCGGGATCCCGGCCGCCTACCTGATCGCGATCCTGCGGTACGGGCTGTGGGACCTCGACATCGTGATCAAGAAGACGGCCGTGGCGTTGGTGCTCACGGTCCTGCTCGTCCTCGTCGGCGCCGTGATCCTCGCCCTCTTCGGTCAGTTCGCGATCTGGGAGGACGCGAACCCGAGGGTCTCGGTGGTCGTCGGGATCGCCTTCGGCTTGCTCGTCGTCCCGCTCCTGCGCCTGTCCCGCCGGATCGCGACGAAGATCATCTTCGGCCGCCGGTCGACGCCGTACGAGGTGCTCACCGAGTTCTCGCACCGCGTCGGCGAGACGTACGCGAACGACGACGTCTCCGCGCGGATGGCCCAGCTCGTGATGAGCGCCACCGGAGAGACGGGAGCACAGGTCCTGCTCCACGTCGTCCGGGGCGACCAGGTGGCGGCCACCGTCGGCGAGCCGAGAGGCGCGCCGCACGTCGTCGACGTCGTGCATCAGGGAGAACGGCTCGGCGAGATCACGGTGACGATGCCGCCCAGCGATCCCCTCGATCCCTCGAAGGAGCGCCTCGTCGCCGATCTCGCCGCGCAGGCGGGGCCGGTCTTCCGGAACATGCGGCTCATCGAGGAGCTCCGGGCCTCGCGACAGCGGCTCGTCGCCGCCCAGGACGAGGAGCGGCGCAAGCTCGAGCGCAACATCCACGACGGAGCGCAGCAACAGCTGGTCCCTCTCGGTGAAGCTCCGCTTGGCGCAGGGGCTCGCGCGCACGGACGCCGCGAAGACGGAGGCGCTCCTCGGCGACCTGCAGGCCGATGCGCAGACCGCGCTCGAGGACCTCCGCGATCTCGCGCGCGGTATCTACCCCCCGCTGCTCGCCGACCAAGGGCTCGCCGCCGCGCTCGAGGCGCAGGCGCGGCGGTCGCCGATCCGGGTCGAGGTCCACGGCGATGGCGTCGGACGCTATCCGCAGGCGGTAGAGTCCGCCGTCTACTTCTGCACGCTGGAGGCGCTCAACAACGTGGCCAAGTACGCGGACGCCTCGAGCGCCACGATCGATCTGCAGCAGACGAACGGCCGGCTGACGTTCTCGGTCACGGACGACGGCCGAGGGTTCGATCCGTCGGTCATGAGCTACGGCACGGGCCTGCAGGGGATGGCCGACCGGCTCGACGCGATCGAAGGGACGCTCGACGTGACGAGCGAGCCGGGAGCCGGGACCACCGTGACCGGCCGCATCGACGTCGAGCCCGTGGAGGCCGCCCCGTGAGCGACGCACGCCGCGCCCGGCTCCCTTGGGTCATCTGGACGCTCGCGCTCGTGCTCCTCGGGACGACGCTCTTCCTCTCGGTCCGGAACCGGAGCTTCCAGGAGGACCCATTCTTCATCTCGGTCGCGATCGCGATGATGCTCGGCTACGCCTCGATCGGGGCGGTCGTGGCCTCGCGGGATCCGCGGAACGCCCTCGGCTGGCTGATGATGTGGATCGGCATCGCGTTCATCTTCGGCGGCCTGCTCGACGAGTACGCGACCTACGCGTATCGAACCGTTCCCGGAGGGCTGCCCTTCCGGCTCGCGGCGGCCTGGTTGTCCAACTGGGAGATCATCCTGGTGGTCGCCCCGATCCCCATCCTGCTGACGATCTTCCCCGACGGTCGAGCCCGCTCCAGAGCGTGGCGCTGGCTCCCCGGAGCCACCATCGCGCTCACCGTCTCGGTCATCGCCGGGTCCATCCTCAACCCTGGGGTCCTCGACATCGGCCCGGGCATCGTCGTCGTCAACCCCTCCGGCGTGCGTTCCCTCGACTGGCTCGCGCACACGTGCCTCTGGGTCGGAGGCCTCGGCCTGCTCGCGGTGTCGATCGCGTCGGTCGTCGCCCTCGTGCAGCGCTTCCGCCGGGCCGTCGGTGAGGAGCGTCAGCAGATCCGGTGGCTCGCGTACGTCGCGGGGCTCGCCGGCATCACGCTGGTCTTCGCGATCCTGTCCGGGCTCGGGATGCAGGCGAACCAGACGCGCCTGCTGAACGACGTGGCCTTCTTCCTGTTCTTCTTCTGCATCGGCATCGGCGTGCCGGTCGCGATCGGGGTGGCCGTGCTGCGGTACCGCCTGTGGGACCTCGACATCGTCGTGAAGAAGACGCTCGTCGCGGCGATCGTCGTGATCCTCATCACCGCCGTCGCGCTCGCCGTCCTCGCGGTGATCGGCGGCATCGTCGTCGGTCCGCTCTCGGATCGTCCCGAGGCGACGCTCGCCGCCGGCGTCGCCGTGGGCGTCCTCTTCTGGCCGCTCCGCCGGATCGCGCGCCGGGTCGCCGACCGGATCGTGTACGGCGGCCGCGCGACCCCGTACGAGGTGCTGACCGAGTTCTCCGACCGGATGGCCGAGACCTACTCGACCGACGACGTGCTGCCGCGGATGGCGGGGATCGTCGGGGCGGGCGCCGGCGCCGAGCGCGTCGGCATCTGGCTGCTCGTCGGGCGCGAGATGCGCCCCGCCGCCGGGTGGCCGGCCGACGCGGTCATCGACGACGAGCGGCCGATGGCGGACCTCGCCGCGATCGACCCGGGCGCGTTCGAGATCCGACACCAGGGAGAGCTCCTCGGCGCGATCACCGTTCGCATGCCGGCGAACGACCCGATGAACCCGGGCAAGGAGAAGCTGATCCGAGATCTCGCGGGGCAGGCGGGGCTCGTGCTCCGGAACGTCCGCCTGATCGAGGAGCTCCGGGCGTCTCGCCGCCGCCTCGTGGCCGCGCAGGATGCCGAGCGTCGGCGGGTCGAGCGCAACATCCACGACGGCGCACAGCAACAGCTCGTCGCGCTCGCCGTGAAGCTCCGCCTCGCCGACCAGATCGTCGAGCGCGACCCGGCGAAGGCGCGCGAGCTGCTCGACCAGCTCCAGACGCAGGCGCACGAGACCCTCGAGAACCTGCGGGACCTCGCGCGCGGCATCTATCCCCCGCTGCTCGCCGACGAGGGACTCGCCGCGGCGCTCGTCGCCCAGGGCCGCAAGGTCCCCGTTCCGGTCGAGGTCCGCCCCGACGGCATCGGCCGCTACGACCAGGAGGTCGAGGCCGCCGTCTACTTCTGCGTGCTCGAGGCGCTCCAGAACGTCACGAAGTACGCGCGAGCGAGCCACGTGGACGTCACGCTCAGCGACGACGGCCACGGCCTCGCGTTCACGGTGTCGGATGACGGCGTGGGGTTCGAGCGGACGGCGCCGACGCGCGGGACCGGCCTGCAGGGCATGGCCGACCGCCTCGACGCCGTCGGCGGGTCGCTCGAGGTGCGCTCGGAGCCGGGGCAGGGAACGGCCGTGGTCGGCCGGGTCCCCGTCCGATAGCCGCGTCCCGTCGGGCGCGCGTCAGGCCGAGGGCGCGGCGGCCGCCCACGCCTGCTCGAGGCGGTCCGGGCCGAAGACGGCCTTCGGGATGTACGCGGCGGCACCGCACTCGGCGGCCCGAGGTGCGTACTCCTCCTCCTCGTAGGTCGAGAGCAGGAGCACGACGACCGCACCCCCGCCCTCGGCGAGGATCTGGCGCGTCGCATCGAGGCCGTTGATACCGGGCAGGTTCACGTCCATCAGCACGAGATCGGGCACGAGGTCTCGCGCCATCGCGACCGAGTCCTCGCCGGTCTCGGCCTCGCCGACGACCTCGAACCCATCGGTCGCGTCGACGACCATGCGCGCCGCCATCCGGAACGGCTCCTGATCGTCCACGATGAGCACACGTACGGGCATGTCCTGAACCTCCACGGCAAGCGTGCCACGTTCGGGGTCCGAACGACAGTGATGCCAGCACCACTGCCCCGCGCGTGTTGGCCGAGGGCTCGTCGTCGATCGGCTACGACGAGCCGAGACGCAGGAACGCCTGCTCGAGCACGAGCCGCACGTTCAGGTTCAGCTCCTCGGCGAGCGCAGCCCGAGCCTCCTCGATCCCCGCGAGGCCTGCGGTCGTGGCGGGGATCGGCTCAGCGACCGGCGCGATGTCCGGGTTCATCAGCAGGCCGCGGTCTCCGCCCACCGCGGCGACCACGCGATCGCGGAGCAGTGACGAGGCCGCCAGCAGCACCCAGTCGACGTAGTCGCGCTCGGCGCGACGGACGCGACGTTTGTGCCGCTCCTCGAGCCGCCGGACCGCGCCCCGGTACGCCTCCTCGGGACGGCCACGCTCGTCGAGGAACGGCGCGAGCTCCTCCTTCAGCGACTCGGTGAGGCCCTTGCGGTAGCGCTCGGCGGCGACGAGCACACTCTCGGCCGCCTCGAGCGCCCCCGACGGTCCCGCCGCCGCGCGCTCGAGCGCCCGCCGGGCGACGT
>JBLNAW010000008.1:0-4523 GCA_050259555.1 Solirubrobacterales bacterium | reverse complement strand
TCGTACGTGGTCGGCGAGACGATCACGCCCTCGTTCGGGAAGGAGGACGTGATGGTGATCTTCTCGGGCTCGGGCCGGACGCGGACGGTCGTGGACATCGCGACCACCGCGAAGGAGATGGGCGGCACGCTCTGCGTGATCACGGCCAACCCGACCGGGGGGGTCGCGACCATGGCCGACGTCGTGGTCGAGATCGAGTCGAACCGCGACCCCGTCGCCGACGACTCGTGCGAGTTCGAGCGGCGGCAGATGACCGGCGAGCACAAGTCGTTCGCCCCGCTCGGCACCCTCTTCGAGACGACCGCGATGGTCTTCGCCGACGCGATCATCTCGCGCCTGATGGAGCTCGGGCACGTCGACGAAGGCGAGATGAAGACGCGCCACACCAACATCGAGTAGGATGACACGCTTTGCACGCCGGGTGACCGGGCTCGAGGTCTCGGGGATCCGGAAATGGTTCGAGGGCGCCGGACCGGGCTCGATCAACCTGACCCTGGGCCAGCCCGACTTCGACACGCCGGAGCACATCAAGGCGGCCGCGTGCCGGGCCCTCGCCGAGGGGCGGACCGGGTACACCCCGAACGTGGGGATCCCCGAACTGCGTGACGCGATCGCTGCGAAGTCGGCACGCGAGAACGGGCTCGACTTTACCCCCGACCAGGTGATGGTGACCGCCGGCGCCTCCGAGGCGCTCCTGCTCGCGATGATGGCCCTCGTCGACGACGGCGACCGCGTCCTCCACGCCGACCCGGGTTTCGTCTCGTACGCGTCGCTCGCGACGATCGCGGGCGGCCGGCCCGAGGGGCTCGCCCTCGACGCCCGCCTCCGGATCGACGTCGAGGCCGCGAAGGAGCGGCTCGATGGCGCGAAGGTCCTCGTCATCAACTCCCCCGCGAATCCGACCGGGGCGGTCGAGCCCGAGGACTCGGTCCGCGCCCTCGTCGAGTACGCGAACGATACGGGCACAACCGTCATCTCGGACGAGGTGTACGAGCACTTCGTCTACGACGGGGTGACGGCCGTCTCCGCGGCCCGCTACGGCGAGGACGTGGTCACGATCAACGCGACGAGCAAGACTTACGCGATGACCGGCTGGCGGCTCGGCTGGCTGGCCGGGTCCGAGGAGCTCGTGGAACAGGCGAACAAGATCCACCAGTCGGGTCAGGCCTGCGCCTCCTCGGTCGCGCAGTACGCGGCCGTCGCGGCGCTCAACGGGCCGCAGGACTGCGTCGCGGCCATGCGGGACGAGTACGAGGCCCGGCGCAACCTCCTCTGCGACGGGCTCGAGCGGCTCGGGATCCCGTTCCCGCGTCCCGAGGGAGCGTTCTACGCCTTCCCGCCCATGGACCCCGCGCTCGTCCAGCGAATCGTCAAGGCCGGGGTCGTCATCGTGCCCGGCGAGTCCTTCGGCGCGCGCGGTGCGGGGTACGCCCGGATTCTGTACGCGGCCTCGCGTGAGACGCTCACCACCGCCCTTGACCGGATCTCAGGAGTCATCAATGGCTGAACAGAACTGCACCTCCGATAGGGACCGGCTCGTCCGGCTCCTCGCCCGCCTCTCGAACGCCCATGGCGTCTCAGGAAGCGAGGGCGAAATCCGCGACATCGTCCGCGAAGAGCTCGCCGGCTGCGTCGACGACATCTACGAGGACCGCCTCGGGAACCTGATCGCCGTGAAGCGCGGCGACGACTTCCGGGTCATGCTCGCCTCGCACATGGACGAGATCGGGTTCATGGTCAAGCACATCGAGGAGAAGGGCTTCCTCCGCTTCGCTCCGATCGGGGGCTGGTACGCGCCGATGCTCGCAGGCCAGCGGGTCTGGCTCCACGGCACGAAGGGGCCGCTCCTCGGCGTGCTCGGCTCGAAGCCCCCGCACGTGATGAACGAGGAGGAGCGGAAGAAGCTCCTGAAGATCGAGGAGATGTTCATCGATGTCGGGGCCGAGAATGGGGACGCGGCGCGGGAGCTCGGCCTCCGCCCGGGCACGCCGGTCACGCTCGACCGCCAGTTCTGCAGCCTCTGCGGCGACCGGGTCTCGGGCAAGGCCTTCGATAACCGCGCGGGGGTCGCGCTCCTGATCGAGGTGCTCCGGCAGGTCGAGTCGCCGTCGACAGTCTACGGCGTCTTCACGGTCCAGGAGGAGGTCGGGCTCAAGGGCGCGAGGGTCTCGGCGTACGCGATCGACCCCGACTGCGCGGTCGCGACCGACGTCACGATCCCCGGCGACCACCCCGGCGTCGAGCTCAAGGACGCGCCCGTCGAGATGGGCAAGGGGCCTGTCGTCACGATCGCCGACGCGGACGGGCGGGGGATCCTGGCCCACCCGGCCATGGTCGCCTGGCTCCGCGGGGCGGCCGAGGCGAACGCCATCCCGGCCCAGTTCGAGGTTGGTTCCGGCGGCACGACCGATGCCTCGGCGATCCACCTCTCGCGCGAGGGAATCCCGTCGACCGTCCTCTCGACCCCGGCGCGGTACATCCATTCGCCGGTCGAGGTGATCGATCTCCGGGACATCGAGGCCGGGATCCACCTGCTCGTCGCGGCGCTGAAGACCCGGCCCGCCATCATGCCCCGCCGGCCCGGGGGATCGGCATAACAATCATACGCTGCGGGGGCGAGCTCATATCCGGAGCGCCCGCCCCGGCCCCGTCGCCGGGGGCCGCCGGCGCCCGCCGGACCGCCATGCCCGATCTCTCTCCTCACATCGAGCCCGCAGCGCGCCGGGTCCTCGTTGCCATCCCGTGCTACAACGAGGGGCTGACGATCGGCTCGCTCGTGCTCAAGGCCCGGGCGCACGCGGACGAGGTGCTGGTCATCGACGACGGCTCGAGCGACGATACGGCCGCGATCGCACGCCTTTCTGGCGCGAGTGTGCTCGTCCACGAACGGCAGAAGGGGAAAGGCGCGGGCGTGCTCGATGCGATGGCATATGCGCGCGAGCACGGCTACGCCGTCCTCGTCCTGCTCGACGGCGACGGCCAGCACAACCCCGACGAGATCCCGGCCGTCGCGGCCCCGGTCCTCGAGGCGGGGGCCGACCTGGTGATCGGTTCGCGCTTCCTCGGCACGGACGCCGAGATCCCGCTCTACCGCCGCTTCGGCCAGATCGTGCTGAACGTCTTCACGAACGCCTCGGCCGACTACAAGTCGACCGACTCGCAGTCGGGTTTCCGGGCGCTCTCGCGGCGGGCCCTCGAGACCGCGGAGCCCTTCGTCTCGGACGGGTACAACGTCGAGTCCGACATGATCGCCTACCTCTCGGCCCGGGACCTCGCGATCGCCGAGGTCCCGATCTCGGTCCGGTACGAGGTGCCGCACCGGTCCAAGAAGAACCCGATCACTCACGGGCTCGGCGTGCTCTCGAACATCGCCGCCCTGATCGGGGCCCGGAGCCCGCTCCTCTTCTTCGGCGTGCCCGGCCTCGTCCTGGCCGCGCTCGGGGCCGTCGTCGACACCTGGGCCGTCGCCCGGTTCTCGGCCACGGCCCAGGTGCCGGTCCTCGTCTCGGTCGCGGGGGGCCTCCTGACCGTGGCCGGCCTGTTATTGATCGGCGCGGCGATCGTGCTCAAATCCCTGAGCCTGCTCCTCCGCCACCGGAGGTAAACGATCCGGCCAGGCGGCTCGCTTCCGCTCCGCTGCTCGCCGTCAACGGGGGAGGAAGCTATCGCCGCCCCCTCCCAGACTTTCAGTGTGCTCGTCGTCGCGAGTGAGAAAAGTGTTCAGATCCCGCGCCAGAGCTCGAGCGCCCGGCTCTCGGGGAGCTCGACGTCGTCGCGGGTGATGGTGGCTTCGGCCGCCACCGGCCGAACCAGCCGCGCGCCGTCGAGCAGGCCGATCGGGACGTGGTCGGGGTGGTCGGCGATGGTGACGGCAACGCCGCGCACGTCGAACGAGCCCATGGGGTGGCGGAGGACTTCGCCCTCGGCGAGGTCATGCTTGGCGACGCCGACTACCTGCACGCTCGGCGCCGTGCCGTTGTTCAGCAGCGGCGGCCGACCCTCGAGCGCGCGGCGCACGGTCTTCGCGACCTCGAGGTGGCAGAGGTGGTAGTTCCGGAGCAGGGTGTAGTACGGCCCGTCGCCCATCTTGTAGTACTGGAGGTACGGCTGCTCCTCCTCCTCGTGCCGGGCCGTCAGGAAGACGCCGGCCGGCGCGCCGGGCACGCCGAGGAGGTAGTCGGAGAGCGGGGTCCCGAGCGCCTCGGCCGTCCGGGCGAGCTCGGCCCCGCCGGCCGCGACGCTCTCGGCCGTCGGGCCGAGCAGGCCGTCTTTCGCGATCGCGGCCCCGAGGCCGTTCGCGACGAGTGCCTGCTCGATCTGGACCTTGGTCCCGTCCGTGAACGCGACCGTCTTGTCCAGGCTGATCCCCTGCACGCCGGACCAGTACCGCATGTCCTCCAGGGTCGGGTGGTGGTTCAGGAAACCCTTGAGGTTCCCGTAGACGAGGGGGGAAAAGCCCATCGCGAGCGCGTCCTCGCGCAGCGCCGCGAGGCAGCCCGGCTGGTCGCCCTCGGCCTCGGAGA
>JBLNAW010000007.1:0-5216 GCA_050259555.1 Solirubrobacterales bacterium | reverse complement strand
ATCCAGCCAGCCTTCCTTCCACGGAGCAGCGGGGGGCCTTGGCCCTCGGCGTCCGCCGACGAGCGCGCGCGTTGAGCGCGAAGGCGATTGGACTCGTCGCTCGGGGGGTACCGGACCCGGCAAAGCGGAAGGACGGAGGAGGATATGAGCGGGTTGGAAAGCGGCGGAGTCGTCTCGGCCCTCGGGGAGTCTGCCCTCACTGGATGGCGTGGCGCCGCGAGCCGAGCGGTCGCACGACCCCTGTCGAGGCGGACACGGTGGACCGAGGGACAGATCCGGACCGTCATCGGGCTGCTGATCCTGGCCTATGCGCTGTACCGCGTGGTACGCCCGAGCATCCGAGCGGTGCGCCGCGCTTCGTGAGTGGACGACTCGCCATCGATGGGGTCGAGAGGGTCGCTCGTCACGTCCCTGAGTCCGCGGCCGTGGCTGCCACGCTGGTCCACGCGCAACCCGCGAACGCGTCATCGACATGAGCGCGAGCCTCCACGTCTCAACTTCCGGGTTCCCGTTCAGACACGGCCGATCCGTCGGTAGGTTCGGGTTCGTCGGCGCGAAGGACGACGCGGCGCGACCACATGAGGACGAGAGCAACCGTCGCGCCGATCACGGTGCCGACGGCGAAGCCTCCGACGACATCGAGCGGGTTGTGCGCGCCGAGGTATATGCGTGCGAACGCGACCAGTGCGACGATCACCCACGGGACGAGTCGCCACCGCCCCCGTAGGTACGGCGAGATGACCCAGGCGAGCGCGGTCACGAGCATCACGTGCCCCGACACGAACGAGACGCCCGTCGTCGAGGCGTCGCCACGGATCGTCGCCACCGGCTCGGTCATCGCGGGTCGCTTGCGGCTGATGTCGAGCACGTTCCAGACGAACCGCTCGGCTGCGAGCTTGAGCACCGTGACGAGGACCGCGGCGAGCGCGAGCCACCACCGTCGGAACGCCAGCGCGACGATCGCGACGACCGGCCCCACGGCGAGCACACCGAGGAGCTGCACCAGTTGCATCGGCGGGGACAGGGCCTCGGGGAGCCCGTTCACGGCTCGGAAGATGCCCGCCTCCCAGGGCGGGACGACACCGTGCCGTGCGACCGAGGCCGACAGCGTGAAGGCCACCAACCCGCAGACGATCGCGATCCCTCGACCCAACTGATCGAGCTCGGCGCGCGCGCCAGGGTCGGGTGGAGCGGTGGGGGTCTGTTCCATCTCGGCCACTCAGCATCCCACCCGGCAACGAGGAGCGCCGCGAAGCCTCACTCGAGATGCGGGGTTCCAGAGGGGGAACGCCGTGGCGCTCGCCCACGACCTCGGCCTGCCTCGCGATGACGAGATGGAACTGCTGACCGTACTCGCATCTTCGGGTCCTATCGCGGCCCCTGTTTCTCCGCCTCGCGCGAGCGCCGGAGTTGCATCTCGGCCTGCGCGTGATCGCCGCGACGCTCCGAGACCTGCGCGAGCGCGCGCCACGTCCAACTCGCCAGCTGGCGCTCTCCAAGTTCTTCGGAGATCCGGATCGCCGCACGCAGGTCCTCGTCGGCTTCGTTCAGATGGCCGAGCTCGCGCTTGACGATCCCTCGCTCGGCGGTCGCGTCCCCGAGCTCCCACCTCGCCCCGAGGTCTTCGAACACGGCGATCCCCCGATCGAAGCACGCCACCGCTTCCTCGTGCCGGCCGAGATCCTCGAGGACCCGGCCCTGCTGAACCGTCGTGACCGCGATGCTGAACTGGTCGCCGGTCGCCTCGGCGACCGTCATCGCCTCCGCGCTCAACGCGAGCGCCTCCTCGAGGAGGGTTTCGCGCGCCGGACCGGGGCGCACCGGTCCACCGGTGCGGTTGATCGACAGGGAGTTGAGCGCTCGAGCACGCGCCCAGCCGTCCTCGGGATCGGTGACCTCCAGGGCGCGACGCCAGATCACCTCGGCGTCCTCGTAACGACGTCGCGTCCACGGCACCCACCCGGCGAACAGCAGCGTGCGGGCGATCGCCCAAGGATCCTTCAGCTCCTCCGCGGCGGCGAGGGAACGACGCAGGAGCTCGTCTGCCCTGCCCATGTCGGCCTCGACGTTGATCGCGATATCCCCGAGGAATCGAAGCGCGAGCGCGAGCGTGAACGGGTCCTCGAGCTTCGTTCCGAGCTCCACCGCGGAGTCGAGCGCTTCCCTCGCCGCCGGGTACTCACCCAACCAGTAGCGAGCCTCGCCGATGCCGGCGAGCGCCCGGGCCTCGCGGACGCTCCATCGGTCCTCGGAGCCGGCAAGCGCGAGGGCGCGCTCGTACAGGTCGATGGCCGAGCGGCTCTCCGTCCGACGTCTGGCACGGTCGCCCGCCCCGACGAGCGCGTCGGCGGCGCGTTCGGGGATGGTCCGATCGTCTGGGTCGAGGTCGAGCGACGCGAGCGCCGCGAGCTCGAGATGATCCGAGGCCCACATTTGACGACCGGCGGCCAGCAACCGGTCTGCGATCAGCTGATGCAAGCGCACCCGCTCCCGCTTCGGGAGGCTCGCGTAGGCGACGTCCTTCACCGTGGCGTGTCGAACCCTCCACCGGGTCGAGCCGCGGCGCCCATCCTCCCGGACGATGATCTCGGTCTCCTCCAGCTGTCGGAGCTCGTCCTCGGAGGCCTCCGGGTCGATCGCCGCCAGCTCGTCGAGGTCGAACGAGACGAAGAACGTCGAGGCGCGGCGCGCCAGCTGGCGGAGTCGCGGCGGCAGCGCGTCGATCCGGGCTGAGACGACGGCCTGAACGGTGGGAGGACGAGCCGGGCGCGGGGACGGTCTCTGACCATGCTCGCGCGGCAGGAGCATGCCGGTCGTTTCGATGATGAAGAAGGGATTGCTATCGGCGCTCGCAGCGATCTCCGTCGCCTCCACGTCGTCGATCCGGCCGCCCGCTGCCTGCCGCACGAGGTCGACGGACTCCTCCGCCGACAGCGGGTCGAGCCGCAGAAGCATCGCGTTGGTGGTGTCGATGCCCCACGAAGGCCGCTCATCCAGCAGTTCGGGACGAGCCAGCACGAGGACCATCGTGCGACGCGGACCACGGCGGGCGCTCGTGCCGAGCCGGCTGATCAGCTCGAGCATCGGTGGGTGCAGCGTGTACGCATCATCGAACACGAGCACGGCCGCGCGGTCCTTCGTCAAGCCGTCGATCAGCGAGAGGAACCCGGCCTGGACGTCGTTCACGAACGCCGACTCGTCGCGGCGCTCGGCCATCCCGAACAGGAGGGCGAGGCGCGCGACGGTCTGGTCGACGTCGGCGGCGTCGGACGTGGTCTCGACGAGCTCGCGCAGCCGTCGCTTCGCCTTCTCGTGGGGGTCGTCCTCGTCGAGACCTGCGAGCTCGCTCACGATCGCGGCGGCCGGTGCGAACGTCGCCGTGTCCGTGAACGAGAGGGTGCGACCGACGAGCACCCGCACCTCATCGTCGAGCCCGGCCACGAGCTCCTCCGCCAGGCGGGTCTTGCCGATACCCGGCTCCCCGATGACCGTCACCAGCACCGGTCGGCCGGTGCTGGTCGCACGGTTCAGGCTCTCGCGCAGGATCGCGAGCTCGCTGGCGCGACCGACGAACGGGATCGTTCGGCGAGCCGACCGCGCCGCGAGCCCCGCGACCGGGTAACCCGCGAGGCCGCCGTCGAAACCCTTCGCTGGCACGTCTCGACGGTCCCCGTAGGACACCGCGGTGGCGGTGAGTGCGAAGGTCGTCTCGCCCACCAACACCTCGCCTGGTTCCGCGGCGGTCTGGAGGCGGGCAGCGGCGTTCACGACCGGCCCGGTGACCAGGAGCTGTCCGATCGGCCCGAGGCCGGTGGCCGCCTGGCCCGATTCGATCCCCACTCGGATCTCCAGCGGCTCTGCGAGCCCGAGCGAGGAGCTCATGCGGCGTAGTCGGCCGCGGATGGCGAGCCCAGCTCTCACGGCGCGGAGCGCATCGTCTTCGTGCACGGTGGGCAGACCGAAGACCGCCATCACGGCGTCCCCGATGAACTTCTCGGGTCGTCCGCGCAACGCCTGCAGCTCCTGCGACGCGGCGTCGAAGAACTGGCTCTGGATCTCGCGGGCGCGCTCCGGGTCCAGGCGCTGGGCGAGCCCGGTCGAATCGACGAGGTCGGCGAACAGCACGGTGACCATCTTCAGCTCGTCGGTGCCGAGCGGCGCTCCCACCACCGCGCCGCAGTTGGGGCAGAACCGCGCGCCCTCGGGGAGCTGCTGGCCACAGATCGAACAGGGCATCTCCGCAGGATAAGCCGGTCTGCCGACAGGCTCGTGTTCGGCGTCGCGCGAGGCGCCGGTGGGCCATCGCTCCCCACGGGCGCGTCTAGCTGTCGCCAGATCGTCGTTCCGTTTCGGACCGCGCGGAGCCTCTGGACCGGGAGCACTTCCCGCACAGCAAAGGGCTCGGTTTCCTAAGCGGAGACCGAGCCCTTGCGACTACCTCAGGTCGTCATCACGGCCAGGCCATACGCATCGACTCCTCCGAAGTCGACGTCCGACACGATCCTGCGACCGCCACCGAGATCGGTCAAGGAACCGCTGGGTCACCGTCCGATCCCTGATGGAGCGGGGATGAGCGCTGCCACCGATCTGCTGTTTGCGTTCGCGGCGTCTCGGGAATAGGGGGGTCATGGACGACGAGCGGTTGCACACCTACCTGAACGACCACCTCGCCGGTGCGTCCGCCGCGCTGGCGATGACCGTCCGTCTCGCGGCCGACCATGCCGACGACGCGTTCGGGCCACCGCTCGCCCGCCTGCGCGACGAGATCCGGCTCGACCGGGAGGCGGTCCGCGACGCGCTCGCGCGGTTGCCGGCCAGAGAGAACCCCTGGAAGCGCGTCGCGGGGATCGCGCTGTCGCTCGTCGCGTGGGGCCGAGATCTCCTGCCCTCGGGGGCACGCCCGACCCTCGCCGAAGAGCTCGAGGTCCTCGCGATGGGGGTGTGGGGCAAGCGGCTGCTCTGGGGCGCGCTCGCTCGCGTGGCCGAGTCCGACCCGCGGTTCGAAGATCTGGATCTCGAGGCGCTAACCGCACGGGCAGAGGATCACGAGCGTGAGCTCCTCCGCCTGCGGGAGGATGCACTGGTGGATGCGTTCGGGCTCCGGGCGGCCGAGCGAGGATGATAGGGCTGCGGCAGGGGGACCTCCTCTGCCGCCCCATCGGATCGCCTCGCCACGACATCGCCCTCGGAGCTGGTTCGGCACCGGGCGACGACCT
>JBLNAW010000006.1:0-2673 GCA_050259555.1 Solirubrobacterales bacterium | reverse complement strand
CTTCACGGTGAACGGCGTGATCGGCTCCTACACCGGACCCGACCAGCCCGGCACGGCGTACATCCTGCTCCACCACTCGATCGGGGACGCCGGTGGCAACATCTCGATCCTGCAAGGTGGCTGCGGGCCGGTCCTCGCGAACGGCCCCGTGACGATCCGCCAGGGCGGGTGCGGCCCGATGATCGCGAACGGCGACGTCTCGATCGAGCAAGGCGGCACGCAGAGCATCATCGCCGCGGGCGGCGCGACGATCGGTGATCACGCGTACGTCGGCCTCGTCCTCTCGCCGAAGGTCACGGTCGAGGACGGCGCGAAGGTGCTCATGAACACGCCGCAGGCGCTCGCGTTCGGCGCGGCGCTCGGCGGCGCGATCGGGCTGCTCGTCCGGATGTTCCGCCGCTAGTCTGTCTCCGCACCGAGCACGTCGGCGAGGCGGTGCGCGAGCACCGGGAGCATCGCCGCCGCGATCCGCGGCTGCTCTGCGAGGAGCCTGCGGAAGTCCGGCCTGCCGATCACGAGCGCGCGGATCGCCGTCGTCGCGCGGACCCGCGCCGTCCGTCGCACGTCGTCGGCCAGGATCGACAGCTCGCCGAAGAACTCGCCGGGACCGAGCTCGATGGAGCCGCCCGGCAGCTCGACGGCGACCGTCCCCTCCTCGAGCAGGAACATGCCCGAGCCTGCGTGCCCGTGCTCGACGATCACCTGTCCGGCGGGTGCCTCGACCTCGCTGAAGAGCGCCGCGACGCGCGCGAGACCCTCCTCGTCGAGCCCGGCGAAGAGCGGGATCGCTCGGACCTTCTCCACGGCCTCCGTCATCAGAGCCCCACCTCTCCTTCGATCGATCCGGTCCACGTGTCCGCGCTCGGGAGCCCGGCGCGGTGGCGGCCATGGTGGCCCCTCGCTCGCCAGGTCGCGACGGTCGCGGCGCCGAGCCCGAACCCCGACCCCGCGACCCAGAGCACACCGCCCGCGTACGGGATCAGCAGCACGGCGCTCGCGACGAGCCAGCCGAACAGCACGGCGAGCCATCGGCTCCTCAGCGGCCGCCAGAGCAGTCGGCCGACGATCCATGCGCTCAGCGCGAACCCCACGAACAGGAGGAACGTGAGCGCGAGCAGCAGCGAGAGCCCCAGCGGCATCCCGAGCACCGTGACCACCAACAGCACCGCGAGCACCGGCATCCCGACGAGCGCCCCGAGCCCCCACCCCGCCGAGGTCCACGGCCCCGTCGTCGCCGCGAGATGCACGGCATCGGCCGCACGCGGCGCGAACACGACCAGCGCGACGAGCAGCAGCAGCGTCGACACCGAGAGCGCGAGCCACACGACGAACCGCGCGATGCTCTCGAGTGGGCCGCTGAGCGTCCAGTCGACGCCGTCGCTCACGCTGCCCGACACCTCCGCATGCACGTTCGCGGCGACGCTGCCCCCCGCCTTCACGTCGCCGAGCACCTGCGCCCCCGGTCCGAGCGACACGTCCCCCGTCACGGCGATCACGCTGCCGCTCACCTGCCCGGACACCACGATCGGACCGTCGAGCACGATCACATCTCCGCGCGCCACCCCCGCAATCGTCGCGCTGCCGTGGAACACGACGATCTCGCCCGCCTCCTTGCCCCTCGGCACCGTGACCGTTCCCGAGAGCACGATCTGGTCCTCGGGCTCGGGCGAGGGGTCGCCTTCGGCGGCGTGCGCGGTCGCCGGCACGAGCATGAGCGCGAAGACGACGAACGCGAGCGAGCGCCGAAGGGTTGCCACGCGCAGCATCCTACCGGCGCCCATCATCGAGCCGGCCGGCGATCAGGTCCCCCTCGGCCTGGGGTCGAAGGCCCCTCGCCGAGTCCCGCCTACGCGTTCACCCTCGAGCCGTGCGCAGGCGACTGCCGATCACCCTGGGGCTCCTCATGCTCGTGGGTGCGACCGCGTGCAACGGCGGAGCCTCGCCGGAGCCGACCGAGACACCGATGCAGACCTCCGCGAGCCCGTCCGAGACGACGCCCTCGCCGCCGGCCACCGAGAGCCCCTCCGTTCCGCCCTCGCCCGAGCCATCACCGTCGACCGAAGGCGAGTCGCTCGGGCGCAGCGTCGCCCACCTGCGCTCGACGGGAGACGTGCAGGCGACCGTCGCCCTTCGACTCGCGCTCAACGACGGGTTCATGGCCGTGTGGTGCGACGCGCCGAACGACTGCGCGAAGGCCGCGAACACCCTTCAGATCATGGGCGAGGGGCTCGGCGATCCCGGCAGGCACCGCACACAGACCGGCGATGTGATCGTGACGATCGAGCTCGAGGACCGGTTCCTCTACACCTCGACCGGGGAAGGCGCGATCGAGGGCGCATGCCTCGTGACCTTCACGACGAGCGACGAGCGGGGGTTCGCGGGCGAGATCGAGTGCGAGGACATCACGAACGGCTTCGGGATCGGCTCGCTCAAGGTCTCGGTCCGCGGCACGTTCGTCGCCGCATCCTGATCCCCGCCGGGGCTAGGTCCGACCGTGTCCGCGGTTCGCGGTAGGTTGGCGCTCGTGACGCTCGAGGTCTTCTCCGCCGCCGTACGCGAGTGGTTCTCGGCATCCTTCGCCGAGCCCACGGCGGCGCAGGCGCAGGGGTGGCCGGCGATCGCGCAGGGCGACCACGCCCTGATCCTTGCGCCGACCGGCTCCGGGAAGACGCT
>JBLNAW010000005.1:0-9333 GCA_050259555.1 Solirubrobacterales bacterium | reverse complement strand
CCGTCCAGCTCATCAAGGGGTACGCGGTCTTCCGAGGGCTCGAGATCCTGGCGCGTCCGGGGGTGTTCGTGCCGCGGGACTCGACGGAGTTCCTGGCGGAGCAGGCGATCCGCCGTCTCCGTCGCCGGCGGGCGCCGGTCGCGGTCGACCTCGCATGCGGGGGAGGAACGGTGGGTCTCGCGGTCGCGGACGAGGTGCCCGAGTCTCGGGTCTACGGGACGGACATCTCGGCCGATGCGATCCGCGTCGCACGCCGGAACGCGCAACGCCTCGAGCTGCCGAACGCGACCTTCTTCACCGGCGACCTGTTCGGCGCTCTGCCCTCGCGGCTGCACGGTGCGGTCGACGTCATCACGCTGCACCCGCCGTACGTCGCGAAGCTCGAGCTCCGCGAGCTGCCCGAGGAGATCCGGCGGTTCGAACCCGTCCACACGCTCACCGACCACAGCGTGGATGGGCTCGGACTCATCGGCCGTTCGGCGGCTGAGTCGGGGGAGTGGCTGAAGCCGGGAGGCTGGCTCCTCATCGAGGTGAGCCCGGACCGCGCGCGCTCGGTCGCGAGGGTGATGCGCGAGCACGGGTTCCGCGACGTGCGCTCGACGGTCGACACCGGGTTCAAGGTCACCCGGGTGCTCGTCGGGCGGTGGTGAGCATGCCCGAGCCGGCGGTCCTGCCGTACGGGACGTGGCCCTCGCCGATCCGAGCCTCCCGCATCGCGGAGGCGGGGATCGATCTGTCCGAGCCTTGGGTCGAGGGCGATACCACCTACTGGATCGAGTCCCGCCCCGCCGAGGGCGGGCGCTCGGTCATCTGCCGCGCCGAGCCGTGGAGCTCGCCCGTCGACGTCACCCCTGAGGGATTCAACGCCCGGGACAAGGTGCACGAGTACGGCGGCGGCTCGTATGCGGTGCACGACGGGGTCGTGTTCTTCACGAACTTCCAGGACCAGCGGCTGTACCGGCAGGAGCCGGGCTCGGAGCCCGCCCCGATCACGCCCCAGCCGCCGACCCCCGGCGCCCATCGCCACGCGGACATGTGCGTCTCGCCCGACGGTCACCGCATCGCCTGCGTACGCGAGCGTCACGGCGGCGACGGGCTGCCGGTGAACGAGCTCGCGATGGTTCCAGCCGACGGGTCGGCCGAGCCGTGGATCGTCGCGGAGGGGCGGGACTTCTACGCGGCCCCGCGTTTCTCACCCGACGGGTCACGGCTCGCGTGGCTCGAGTGGGACATGCCGGGGATGCCGTGGGACGGCACGGAGCTGATGGTCGCCGACGTGGATGACGAAGGACGGCTCGACGCGCCGCGTCGGGTCGCCGGCGGTCCGGCGGAGTCGATCTTCCAGCCGGGGTGGGATCCCGACCGGCGCCTGCATTTCGTCTCCGACCGCACGGACTGGTGGAACCTGTACCGCGAGGAGGACGACGGCTCGCAGACGAACCTCGCACCGCGGCAGGCCGAGTTCGGCGTTCCGATGTGGGAATTCCGCTACTCGACCTACGCGTTCCTGTCCGACGGGCGGATCGTGTGCGTCTGGCGTGACTCGGGCGTGCACCACCTCGGCATGCTCGACCCGATGACCTCGGAGCTCCTCGAACTCGATCTTCCGTACTCGTGCTTCGACCCGCCGAGCGTGGTGGCCGACGGCATGCGGGTGGCGCTCATCGCGTCCTCGCCGACGGATCCGCCGCAGGTGGTGACGCTCGATGTCGCGACGAGGGCGGTCGACGTGCTCCGCGTCGCCGAGGAGGTCGAGGTGGACCGCGCCTTCCTCTCGGTGCCCGAGCCGATCGTCTTCCCGACGGGCGAGGGCGAGGCGTACGCCTACCACTACCCGCCGACCAACCCGAACGCCGTCGGTCCCGCGGGCGAGCGGCCTCCGCTGATCGTTCACGCTCACGGTGGACCGACCGGCGAGACCTCCCCCGAGCTCGATCTCGGGATCCAGTACTTCACGAGTCGCGGGTTCGGCTTCGTCGACGTGAACTACGGCGGGAGCACCGGGTACGGGCGTCCGTATCGGGAGCGACTG
Source organism: Solirubrobacterales bacterium (assembly GCA_050259555.1). GTDB lineage: Bacteria > Actinomycetota > UBA4738 > UBA4738 > HRBIN12 > HRBIN12. The sequence goes on along the minus strand of JBLNAW010000005.1, from coordinate 7,301 downwards.
TACGGGCGATGGGGGATCGTGGACGTCGTTGACTGCATCAACGCGGCGAGGTTCCTCGTCGAGCGCGGAGACGCAGACCCCGAGCGCCTCGTCGTGACCGGTGGCAGTGCCGGCGGCTGGACGACGCTCTGCGCGCTGACGTTCCACGACGACTTCACGTGCGGCGCGAGCTACTACGGCGTATCGGACCTCGAGCCGTTCGCGACGATCACGCACAAGTTCGAGTTCACGTACATCGATCAGCTGGTCGGGCCGTGGCCCGAGGCCGCGGCGATCTGGAGCGAGCGCTCGCCGGTCCGGCACGCGGAGCGGATCTCGCGCCCGGTGCTGCTGCTCCAGGGCCTCGAGGACGAGGTGGTGCCACCCTCGCAGTCCGAGATCGTCGTCGAGGCTCTCGAAGCCAAGGGCGTTCCCTGGGCGTACCTCGCGTTCGAGGGTGAGCAGCACGGGTTCCGCAAGGCCGGGTCGATCGAGCGTGCGCTCGAGGCCGAGCTTACCTTCTACGGGAAGATCCTCGGGTTCGAGCCGGACGACGACCTCCCCCCGCTCGAGATCCATCACTTCTCGGCCTGAGCGCCGCAGGGCCATTCGACCCGGCCGCCCCGGTCGATGAGGGTCGAACGGCCTTCCCCTCGGGTCCTTCGGGCCGCCGACCATGGATGCCGCGGGCATCGAGGGAGCGGAGGACCGAGATGGGCTGGGATCCCGAGCAGCGCAGCAAGGCGGAGAAGACGCGAGCTCGCGCCGAGGCGCGGCGGGACGCCGAGCGCCGAGCGGAGCAGCGACGCAAGCTCGTCGTCGCGCTCGGCGGGATCGCGTTGATCGCCGTGGTCGTCGTGTTCGTGGTCGTGCTCATGAGCCAGAGCGGCGGGAGCGACGCCGCGCCCTCGGCGCTCGGCGACGTCACGGTCCAGGGCTCGCCGCGCTCGACGACCCTGCAAGCAGGGGAGACCGTCCCGACGTTCACGGCTCCCGAGCTCGCGGGTGGCACCGTCGACTGGTCGAGCTACGCGGGCACGCCGGCCGTCCTGTCGGTGTGGGCGTCCTGGTGTCCGCACTGTCAGGCCGAGCTCCCCGTGCTCGACCGGGTGATGAAGGACTACTCGGGGGTCGGGTTCGTCACGATCGTGACCGCGATCGGCAGCCAACCCGGTCCGACACCGCAGGAGTACATGCTCGAGAACCAGCTCGACTTCCCCGTCGCGGTCGACGACGAGGGCCAGACGCTCGCGGCGGCCTTCGGGATCCAGAGCTTCCCGACCCTGTTCTTCGTCAACTCCGACGGGACGGTCGCGACCCAGCGCACCGGCGAGGTCGCCGAGACCGACCTGCGGAGCATCATCGACTCGCTCGCGTGAGCCGGCGGACCTCGAGCAGGGGGTTGCGGGGAGCCGGTGGCTTGGCCGGCTCCCCGCCGAAGGGGGCGCGCTTCCTTCGTTGGGGCTGAGGCTACGCCGGGGTCGTGGCCGCTCCGCGACGCCGCCATGGCCGCGGGATGAACGCTCGGTCGCGGGAAGTGGTGCTCGCGATCTCGGCCCGCTCGACGACGCTCCCGCTCGAGCCGGCGTTCCGGGCTCGGCGGGCCGTGCGGAACGCCTCGGCCCGGTGAACCCGATCGCGATCGATCGTGCGGCCGACTTCCCGGGTCACCATCGTGGGGTTCATCATCTCGGTCCTCCCTCCGGTCTGTGATGCCATCCTGCCCCCAGCCCGCTCCAGGGTCGGTGGCGCGCGGCACCGATCGGAGGTGACGTCCGTCACGGTTGCGGTGTCGGCTCCGGAGCCCGATGATGCGCCGGGATGTCCGTGCGTCGCGCGATCTCCGTGCTCGCCCTCGCCGGTCTGGTGATCGCCGGGCCGGGACGTCCCGCGCGTGCGCAGTCGCCGTCGTCCGTCCCGGCCCCGAGCGTGGACGGCCAGGTCTCGGGCGGCCTCCGGCCGGGTGGCGTACTCACCATCCGGACGGACGTGACGATGCCGGGAGGCTGGCAGGGGCTGCACCTCGTGGAGGTCGCGGTGCTCTCGGGGGACCGGGAGATCGAGCACATGACGTACGAGGTCGAGACCAGCCGGCTCGAGATCGGGGCGAGCAGGCTGCTCGTCGGCACCGGCTCAGTCGGCTCGGGGACCTTCCTGCGGGTGCGTGGCCCTCGTGTGGTCGTGACGACCGGAGGGGCCTACCTGTCCATCACCATCGACGCGGACGTCCTTCGGGCGCTGCCGGCGGGCGCGCGGTTCCGTCTGTCTGCGACGAGCGACACGGGCGTGGTCGCGACGGCGATCCGCACGATCGCGGCGACCTCCGACGACGGCGGGTTCGGATGGGACGTCGTGTTCGCGGCGATCGCGGGGGCGCTCCTGGTGGGTGCGTTCGCGGGGAACCTGGTGGCCTCGCGACGCCGCCCGCCCGCCCGCCTGTCGGTGTACGGGGCGATCCAGCGGCGCCTCGACGCCGAGCCGGCCGAGCCGCCGGTGAGCGACCGGTGACGGCGACCGCCGGACCCTCCGGCCTGTTCGCGCGCATCGCCGCCGCACCGCCATCCGGAACGGAGGGGCTCGGCCTGTGGCGGGAGCTCGCGACCAGGGTCGACCCGGCCGAGTCGCGCCCCACCCTCGCCCCGGACATCGAGCTGAAGATGTTCCGGCTCCGGTGGGGCAACGACTACGCCGTGATCGCGAACCCGAGGGCGCTCGTCCATTACCGGCTCGAGCCCGCCGAGGCGGAGCTCTTACCGCTGATGGACGGGACGCGCACGGTGAAGGAGATCTTGGTCGAGCGGTTCCGCGAATCCGGCGATCTCGAGCTGTCCGAGCTCGCCGACCTCGTGCGCCAACTCCACGAGGGCGGGTTCCTCGTCGAGCGCTTCACGGACACCCGCGCCATGGTGAGCTCGGCGCTCGATCCCGTGTCGAGCGCTCGCCGCCGGATGCGCCAGTTCACGAAGACGCTGTCGATCGACTGGCAGGGAGCCCATGGCCTCGTGGCCTGGCTCTATCGCCGTGGCCTGAAGTGGTTCTTCCTTCCGGCCGTCGCCGCCATCCTCGGGCTGCTCGCCGTCGCCGGGTTCGTCGCCTTCCTCGCGGTGCCTCGCTCGGGCCGGTTCGGGCTCTCCGGGCAGGACGCCGCGGCGGCCTCCCTCGCGCTGCTCGTGATGAACTACCTCCTGACGTTCGTCCACGAGTTGGCGCACGCGACCGCGCTCGTCCACTACGGCCGCCGCGTGAAGGGTGCCGGGTTCATGATCTACTTCGGATCTCCGGCGTTCTTCATCGAGTCCTCGGACGGCCTGATGCTCGACCGAGGGCAGCGCGTCGTGCAGTCGTTCGCCGGCCCGTACTCCGAGCTCATCATCGCCGGGGGGGCGTCGGCATTCGCGTGGGCCTTCCCCGATGCCGGGATCTCGCCGCTGCTCTACCGGTTCGCCCTGCTCAACTACTTCGTCATCTTCCTCAACCTCGTCCCGCTCCTCGAGCTCGACGGGTACTGGATCTTGTCCGACCTGATCCAGGTCCCCGACCTGCGTCCTCGGAGCCTGCAGTTCATCCGGTACGACTTGTGGCGCAAGCTCGCGCGTCGAGATGGGTTCTCCAAGCAGGAGGTCGGGCTCGCCCTGTACGGGACGCTCGGTGTCTTGTTCACGATCTTCGCGCTCCTCACGTCCGCCTACTTCTGGGACGAGGTGTTCGGCGGCCTGATCCGGGAGCTCTGGCGCGGAGGTCCGATCTCGAAGACCCTGCTGATCGCGGTGCTGGTGTTCATCGCGGGCCCGGTCCTCCGCGGGCTGATCGCGCTCCTGCGCGCCGTCTACCACCGGGTACGAGGTGTGGTCGATGCGGTGCGCTTCCGGCTCGAGACGAGCTGGCGAGTGGAGGCCGCGAGGCTCATCGACGCGCTCCCGATCTTCCGGGACCTGCCCGAGGACGAGCTGTCGGATCTCGCGGGGCGGGTCCAGCTCCAGACGTTCCCGGCCGGCAAGCCGGTCTTCCGTCAGGGAGACGACCCCGACGCCTTCTACGTCATCCGCACCGGCGTGTTCCAGGTCGTGGAGGAGGACCCCGACACGCAGGGCGAGAGGGTCATCCGCACGCTCGGGCGGGGGGAGTCGTTCGGCGAGCTCGCGCTCATCGCCAGGTCGCCGCGAGCGGCGACCGTGCGGGCGGTGGAGGAGGGCGAGCTGTTCCGGGTCGACCGGAGCACGTTCGACCGCCTGCTGGCGGATATGGCGAACGTGCCCGATTTCGCCCCCACGCTTCAGGCCGTCGCCGAGCTCCGCACGCTCCCCGCGTTCGCCGCGCTCGGGAGCGACGACCTCTCCGACGTGCTCGACCGCGGGACGTGGGTGAACGTCGCCCCGGGAGAGACGATCATCGAGCAGGGCGAGGAGGGCGACGCGTTCTACGCGATCCGCTCGGGCAGCGTCGAGATCGTCAAGGACGGTCGGCGCGAGAGGACCCTCGGCCCGGGAGCCTACTTCGGCGAGATCGCCCTGCTGAGCGACGTGCCTCGAACCGCCTCGGTAGTGGCGCGCACGCCGGCACGGCTGTTCCGGCTCGACCGTGAGGGTTTCGACCTCGTCGTCGCCGGCGCCTTCCATCGTGGGACACTCAATCCGGCCGCGCACGTGGGCCGAACCTCGCAACACTGAAGACATCGGAGGAGCCATGGACTGCTGGCACTGTCGACGCAGCGCCATCGGGGTCTGCCGGTTCTGCGGCCGGGGGATCTGCGAAGACCATGTGGAGACCCTGCCGTACGTCCTGGACCTGTTCCGTGGGCCGGAGGGCACCCGAGCCCTGGTCGTGGAGGACGCCCTGTTCTGCGGGGCCTGCCGGCCGCGCCCCGATCCCCTCGATCTCCCGGAGCTCGACGAGCCGTCGTGAGGCCGCGTCCGGCCGTGTGACGAACGTCACATAGGCGGCGGTGACGTCCGACACACCCTCATCGCGGCGGACGCGTGAAGATGCGCATGTCGAACGCCCCGAGTGGGGGCTCGGAGAGCCAGAGGAGGTGAACCGAGATGCCGGAGAAGAAGATCGCGCCGAAGAAGGCGGACACGTCGAAGGCTGCGAAGGGGTCCGACAAGGCCCAGACGCGGGTGACCAAGAAGGTCGCACGGAAGGTCGCCAAGCGCACCATGCGGGTGCAGTAAGACCCCGATCTTGAACTTCAGCGGCGGGCCTCGGTCGGTGACCGGGCCCGCCGTCTCCATACCCCACTTCCCGACGGCACGCTCGTTGTCTAAGGTGACGCGGTGGTGTCGAAGGCGGATCGCCAGCTCGTCGAGCAGATGTCTCACACCCCGCTGTTCGAGGGCGCCGCCTCCCGGACGGTCGCGCGGCTCGCCGAACGGGGCACCATGCGCAGGTATCGGAAGAACACCTACCTGTTCCACCAGGGCGACGAGGCTCCCGAGGTCTTCTTCCTCGTCTCGGGGCGAGTGCAGATCAGCTCCGATTCCGCGAACGGGGAGCGGCAGCTGCATACGACCCTCGAGGACCCTCAGTTCTTCGGCGAGCTCGGCGTCCTGGGCGAGATGGGGCGCACCTCCGCCGCGTTGTCGCTCGAGGACTCCGATCTGTGGCGGGTCCCGGGCGACGTGTTCCTCGCGTTCCTCGCGGAGGAGCCGGCGGCGGCGAGATCGCTCCTGCGCGTCCTCGCGCGCCAGGTGCAGTCGCACGAGGCGTTCGTCGAGGACCTGCTCTACCTGGACCTCAAGGGCAGGGTCGCCAAGCGGCTGCTCCAGCTGGTCACCCCGAGCCTGGACGACCTGCCCGAGGACGGCGTCGTGGTGCCCTCGATCGTGACGCACGCCGACCTCGCGAGCCTGTGCGGCGGCAGCCGCGAGAACGTGACGCGGATCCTCTCCGATCTCCAACGACGGGGGATCATCGAGCGCGACGGCCGACGCTTCGTCCTCTGTCGGATCGACGGGCTCGCGAAACTCGCCGGCGTCTAGCCTCCGATCGCGGACATGCTGCGCTCGGGGCGTACGAAATCGGGGTGGTTGATCCGGTGCCCCGACCATTTGCGGCGGACGTTCTCGCGGATCAGCGTCTCGAGCTCGGCGTCGCTCGCACCGGCCCGCAGGGGGGCTCTGAGGTCGGTCTCCTCGAGCGCGAACAGGCAGGCGCGCACCTCACCCTCGGCGGTGAGCCGCAGACGGTTGCAGGTGTCGCAGAAGGGCTCGGTCACGCTCGAGATCACGCCGATCCCGCCCGGCTCGCCGTCGGCGAAGCGGTAGCTGGTCGCGGGCTCGTGGTCCGGCCCCACCGGCTCGAGCGGGAACACCGCGTGGACGGCCTCGAGCAGGCGCGCCGAGGGCACCACCTTCGCGCGCTCCCACGCGTGCTGCGCGTCGAGCGGCATGTACTCGATGAACCGCACGGTGTGTCCCGTCTCGCGCGACCAGCGGGCGAAGTCCACGACCTCGACGTCGTTCGTCCCGCCGATCACGACGCAGTTGATCTTCACGGGGGTGAGGCCGTGCTCCTCGGCCGCGGCGATCCCCGCGAAGACCCGCTCGAGGGCGTCCCGACGGGTCATCTCCTCGAACCGGTGGCGGAGCAGGGAGTCCAGGCTCACGGTCACGCGGTCGAGCCCGGCCTCGGCGAGCGGGGCCGCGAGCCGGTCGAGCAGCACACCGTTCGTCGTCATCGAGATGTCGGCATCCGGCGCCACCTCTCGGAGCATCCGAACCAGGACCGGGAGATCCGCGCGGACCGTGGGCTCGCCGCCGGTGACCTTGAGGGAGCGCACCCCGAGCTCCACGAAGAGTCGCACCACGCGCGCGAGCTCCTCGAACGTGAGGAGGTCGTCCTTCGGGAGCCACGTGAGGCCCTCGGCCGGCATGCAGTACGTGCACCGGAAGTTGCAGCGATCCGTGACCGAGACGCGCAGGTCGTCGGCGACGCGACCGAACGCGTCGACGAGCGGCTCGGCGTGGGTGCGGTGTCTCGGCTCCGTCGGCATCTCGATCAAGGGTATCCCCCGTGAACGGTTCCGTTACCCTGCCGGGACTTCGGGCAGTGTGCCGCGCAAGGTTCCGAGCGTGGCGCCGAGCGCCCGGGACCGGTCCTCGCCGCCGCCCTGCCGGCGACCGACCGCGGCGCCGAGCAGGAAGGTCGACAGGGGCGTGATCTTGCGCTCGACCCCGTGTGCCACGTCGCGCGCGACGCCGAGGAGCGTCTCGACCTCGTCCGGCGTGAGGGGTTGCTCGCCGAGCGCACGGGCCAGGTCGTCGATCCAGGTCTCCATGGTGGTCCTCCTCGGGGCCTCGGGTCGGCCACACGCTAGTACGCCC
>JBLNAW010000004.1:0-3017 GCA_050259555.1 Solirubrobacterales bacterium | reverse complement strand
AAAGCGGTTCGAGGAGCCGCTCGTGGTGGTCGACCCGGTCGACCCGAACCGGAACGTCTCGGCCTCGGTCTCGCTCTCGCGCATGATGGCCTTCGTCGAGCTGGCGCGGGGCTATCTCGCGTCCCCGTCGGCCTCGTTCTTCGAGGTTCGGCCGGCGCCGCCCATCGAGGCCGGCGCGTTCGCGGACGCGCTCGCCGGGCGCGGGACCGCGCTCTACGCCATCCGTTTTCCGACCCCGAACCTGATCGAGGACGTGGTCGTGCCCCAGCTCCGCAAAAGCCTGGAGGGGCTCGCCCAGCTCCTGGGGCGGCACGGCTTCGCCGTCAACCGGGCCGACTGCGAGATGGGCCCCGACCATTGCCTGCTCGTCTTCGAGCTGCTGGTCGATGCGCTCCCTGCGGTCGCACGCCACCAGGGCCCGCCGCTCTGGAACGGGGAGAACGCGGCGAAGTTCCGCGAGAAGTACGCGGCCCCGCCCGCCGCCGGGCCGTTTGCGGGCCCGTTCATCGAAGACGGCCGGTACGTGGTCGAAGTCCCGCGCCGGTACCGTACGGCCGGGGCCCTGCTCGGATCGGACGAGATCCTCGGGGTCTCGCTCGGCAAGAACGTCCGCCGGGCCCTCGCCGACCGCGAGCTTCTGGCGGGCGCGGCCTGCTGGTCCGACGAATTCGCGCCGTTTCTCGGGGCCTTTATCGACCCCGCCTCGCCGCTCGTCCGGCTCGAGCGCGGCTAGAGGACTCGGTCGCCCCGCTCGCAGGTCCGGACACGGATTGCGTCGTCGAGCGGGAGGATGAAGACCTTGCCGTCCCCGGGATCACCCGTGCGCGCCGCCTCGCAGATGAGGTCCGCGACCCGCTCGACGGCCGCGTCGTGGACGGCAACCTCGACCCGGATCCGCGGCAGCAGGTCGATCACGTACTCGGCCCCGCGGTACTGCCGCCGGACGCCGCCCTGTTCGCCGCGGCCCCGGACCTCCGTGACCGTCATCGAGCCGTAGCCGTGTTCGCCGAGCGCCTGCGTGACCGCCTCGAGCCGGCTGTCCCGGATGATCGCCACGACCATCTTCATGGAGGTGGGGTCGCCGCCCGGCTACTTATGCATGATCACCAGGCCGTCCGGGCGGCGCCGAAGGCCTCGACGTACGTGGCCGTCCGGAGGAGGATAGAGCGGTACCGGTTGAGGCCGAGTGCGATCTCGTCGAAGGCGGCGGTCCTGCGCTGCGAGGCGTGGCACCGGATCGCGGCGGCCTTCCGGTCGGCGACGCCCGAGATGTCGACCGTGACCGCGACCCCCGCGAGCGGCGTCCAGACCTCGTAGAGCCTGAGCGCGTCGGCGCGGTGGAACTCGCCGAGCTCGGGGAAGGCGTGCGCGCCGGCCCTGCGCACGGCGTCGATCGCGGCAGCGGCGAGCGCGGCGTGGTCGGGGTGGGCGTCGGCGGGATGGGGAGCGTAGACGAGTTCGGGCCGAAGTTCGCGGACGAGGATGGCGAGCGCGGCGACCAGATCGTACCCGGCCCACGCGAGTCGGCCGTCGGCGAATCCGAGGAACCGGAGCTCCGTTGCCCCGAGCACGGCGGCGGCCGCAGCGGCCTCCTCGCGACGGATCCGGGCGAGTGTTGAGGGCGGGACGCCCGTGCTGCCGGCTTCGCCGCTGGTGGCGCAGGCGATGGCGACACGGTCGCCTGCGTCCGCGTGGAGGGCGAGGGCGCCGCCGCAGCCGATCTCGACGTCGTCGGGGTGGGCACCGAGCGCGAGGACGTTCATGGTGAGGGGGTGGCCGTGGGAGATGAAGGCGATTTCCATGGGCCCGGCCAAAGGTATGATATCTGTCAGGTGAAATTCACAAACAGCCATGGCCCCCCCGTTCCGGGTTCTGTATGTCGACGACGAGCCGGACCTGCTCGAGATCGGGAAACTCTTCCTCGAGCTGGCCGGCCCCTTCTCGGTGGAGACCTGCGACTCGGCCGAACGCGCGCTCGACCTCCTTCCCGGCGAGCCGTTCGAGGCGATCATCTCCGATTACCAGATGCCGGGCATAGACGGCATCCAGCTCCTCGCGCTCGTCCGGAAACGTTGCGGGCGCCTCCCGTTCATCCTCTTTACGGGCAGAGGGAGGGAGGAGGTCGTCATCCGGGCGATCAACGAGGGCGTGGACTTCTACGTGCAGAAGGGCGGGGATCCGAAGGCCATGTTCGCCGAGCTCGCGCACCAGACACAGGTCGCGATCGAGCGGCGGGCCACGGAGCGGGCGCTCGAGGCGAGCGAGCGGCGGTTCCGCGCCCTGATCCAGAACTCCTCGGATATCATCCGCATCATCGATCGGGACGGGCGGATCGCGTACGAATCGGACTCGGGCGCCCGCATCCTCGGGTGTCCGCCGGGGAGCACGCTCGGCAGGAGTCCCCTCGAGTTCATCCACCCCGACGACCGCGACTGCGTCCGCGAGGCCCTCGCGGCGGTCTACGCCGGGACCAACCCGGGCACCCCGACCGAGTTTCGCATCCGGCATGCCGGCGGCGGCTGGATCGCGGTCGAGTCTGTGGCCGCCAACCTGCTCGGGACGCCGGGCGTGGACGGGATCGTGACGACCACCTGGCCGATCGAGGCCCGGCGCCGTGCCGAGGACGCCCTGCTCCTGAGCGAGCGCCGGTTCAGCCGGGCCGAGGAGATCGCCGGGCTCGGTCACTGGGAGCTCCACCTCGCGACCGGGATCATCCATGCCTCGTGCGGAGCGCAGGCCCTCTACGGCCTGTACGGCGACGAGCGTCCGCTAGCGGAGGTCCAGGGGGTGCCCCTGCCGGAGTTCCGCCCCCTGCTCGACCGGGCCCTGCGGGAGCTCGTGGAGCAGGGGCGGCCGTACGAGGTGGAGTTCGCGATCCGCCGCGCCGACGACGGACGACTCCGGGAACTCCGCTCGGTCGCCGAGTACGACCCGGCCCGGCGGGCCGTCTTCGGCATCCTCCACGACATCACCGAGCTTCGCGAGGCCGAGGCGGCCCTCCGCCGGGCGAACCGGAC
>JBLNAW010000003.1:0-3590 GCA_050259555.1 Solirubrobacterales bacterium | reverse complement strand
CGATCAGACCCTCGTGCAGGGACTCCTCGCCGAGGGTCGGGCTCACGGCCACGACCTGCTCGGTCGTGAGGTTCACCGGCAGGGCTCCGGCGTTCAGCACGGTCGCGAGGTCCTTCGCCCGCTGCGACGTGAACGACCCCGTGATCACACCGCTGCCGCCCGTGATCGCCTCCTGGACGGTGGGCGCGGAGATGACCTCACGGTCGAGCACGATCGCGAGCTGCCGGCCGACCAGAGCCGACGTCACCTCCGCGAAGGTGGCCGAGCCCTGGCTCGTCAGCTGGAAGTCCACCTGCCACCCCGTGGTGCCGCCCGACTGGCCTGCCGTGCGGTACAGGGCGGTGGCGCGCTTGATCGCGTCGCCCGAGAGCTTCACCGGCCCGAGCTTGTACTTCGTCTCCCCGTCCTGCCCGAGGTAGACGACGTCTTGGTCCTTCAGGGCGTCGAACGAGCAGGCGTCAGTCCCGCGCTCGGCCGCGGTCCCGCAGGTCACCGGGATCGCGGCGTAGCCGGTCGAGGTCGGACTCAAGGTCTCGAGCACCTCGCGCTCCTCCAGCCTCGCGGTCGTCCCGATCACCTGGAGGAGTCGCTCCTGCCCGGTCTGCTGTCGCCGAGCCTCGGCCTGCGCTTGCGTGAGGAAGCACCCGAGGTTCTTCCCTACCGAGGAGATCACGCAGTACTGGACGCTCGACTCCTGCACCTTCGTCGCGCTGAGAGCGTCCTTCGCGGCCTGCGTGGCGGGGAAGCACGCCGGGCCCTTGTCGGTCGAGAGCGCGACGCCGTCACTGCCTTGGAGGCAGTACGTGACGTTCGGGACCGTCGTAACCGCCGCGATCGCCGCCTTCGCGTCGGCTTCCGTCGTGAACCCACACACGGGTGCGCCGAGATCCGCACCGTTCACGCAGAAACCACCCCCAGCTGCCGAGGGCGACGCCGACGGAGAAGCGGTCGCTGCGGGGCTCACCTGCGATGCGGGCACCGCCTGCAGCCCCGCGACGGCGGCGTCGGCCGACTTCTGGTCCCCGAAGCACGGGCCCGAGCTGTCGCCGAGGCCTGAGAGGCACACCGACTGGGTGATCGTCTGCACCGTCACCTTAGCGAGCGCGCCGTCGGCCGCCGTCTGGGTGTCGAAGCATCCGTAGCTCGCGTCCTCGGCTCCGACCAGGCAGAACTGGTGCTTCGCGCGCTGCTGCACGCTTCCGCTGGCGAGACCGGGGATCTGAACCTCGATCGTGGTCCCGGTCACGAAGATCGTCGGCTCGGACGTGCCGAACGCGTCGACGCGTCGGCGGATGTTCTCGACCGCTTGATCCATCACGGACGCAGGGGTGCCGTCGGGTGCCGACAGGATGACCGAGACGCCGCCCTCGAGGTCGAGGCCGAGTACCGGGTGCGTCCCCGTCGCGAACAGGGCGGCCGAGCCGGCCACGAGGACGAGCACGAAGATGATCGAGATCCAGAGCCCGCGGACCTGCTTCACGCCAGCTCCGCTCCGTTGATGACGAGCTTGAAGCGGCAACCGAGCTCGTCGGCTGCCTTCCGGCACAGCTGCATGCGGCCGAGGAAGATCTCGAAGTACTCCATGACCTGGCTGATCTGGGGATCGATCGTGAGTTCGAGGGTGATCGTCTTGGCGACCGAGTCTACCCGCAGGAACGACTGCTCGGCCGCGAAGTTCACGCGGTCGTGGATGTCGAACTCGGGCCTCCCCGTCTTGCGCACGCGGCTCCGATGGACGTCCGACTTGTCGGCCAAGATCACGGCCGCGGAGACCTCGGACACGGAGTAGCCCTGCTCCTCCTCGTGGTTCGCGATCGCCGAGACGATCGTCGCGAGGTCGGTCGCCGGCATCCGGTCCCGGAGCGCGTGGTACACGAGCAGGCCGCCGGTCTGCCCGTGGGCGTCGCGGGTGAGCATGTTCCCGACGTCGTGCAGGTAGCCCGCGACGCACCCGAGGTTCGCCGTGTGCTCGTCGAACCCGGCTCGCGAGAGCACGTTGTAGGCGATGCGCGCGGTGAGGTTCGCGTGGCGGAACCCGTGCTCGGTGTAGCCCATGCCTTCCATCACGCGGTCGGCCGCCGAGATCAGCGCCGAGAGCTCCGGGTCCGTCTGGATCTCCTCGAAGGACAGGACCTCGAGCCCGTCCGCCTGCGACGGTCCTCCCTGCGGTGTAGGAGGGGCCGGTTCAGCGGGCATGTTCACGGCCGGTCGTCGGTCTCCTCGTCCACCGACTCGTCGTCGTCCTCCTCGATAGGCTCGTCCTCAGTGACCCGCTGCAGGATGCCCTGGCGGAGCAGCCGGATCTGGGTGCCGGGCGCGATCTCGACCCGGGCGGTGCCGGTCTCGTCGTCGATCTCGGTGAGCACGCCGAAGATGCCTCCACTGACCAACACTTCGTCGCCGACCTCGAGCGCGTTCTGCATCGCCTGCTGCTGGCGCTGCCGGGTCCGCTGTGGGCGGATCATGATGAAGTACAGCCCCGCGATCATCGCGACGGGGAGCAGCAGGGTGAGTAGGGAGCCGCTGGGCTGTTGCGTCGTGTCCGCAGCCAAGATCCAGAGCACTCGGTGGTCGCCTCCTTGGGTCGGCGAGGCAGCATACAGGCTACCGCGGCCGGCTCAGCCTTCCTGACCTGGGTCGACGCGCCAGCGGCGAGGTCAGCCGAGGGGGAGCGCCCCGTCCAGCGTGAGGCCGAGGTGCCGCAGCGCGCGCTCGGTCGCCACCCGGCCCCGGGGGGTCCGCTTCAGGAAGCCGAGCTGCATCAGGTAGGGCTCGACGACGTCCTCGATCGTGTCGGTCTCCTCGCCGATCGCCGCGGCGAGCGTCGAGAGCCCCACCGGTCCCCCGCCGAACTTGCGCACGATCGTGGACAGGACCGCGAGGTCCAACTTGTCCAGGCCCTCGGCGTCGACCTCGAACAGCTCGAGGCCCGCGCGGGCGATCTCCCCGGTGACGCGGCCGTCGTGGCGGACCTCGGCGACGTCGCGGACCCGGCGGAGGAGGCGGTTCGCGACGCGGGGTGTGCCGCGCGATCGGCCCGCGATCTCGAGCGCGCCCTCGTCGTCGATCGCGACCTCGAGGATCCCCGCCGAGCGTCGGACGATCCTCGCTAGATCCTCGACGGAGTAGTAGTCCAGGCGGGGCGAGAACCCGAACCGCTCGCGGAGCGGCAGCGTGATCCGACCGGGTCGGGTCGTCGCGCCGACCAGCGTGAACCTCGGCAGGTCGAGGCGGATCGAGCGGGCGCTCGGACCCTTGCCGAGCACGACGTCGAGCTTGAAGTCCTCGAGCGCCGGATACAGGACCTCCTCGACCGGGCGCGGCATCCGGTGGATCTCGTCCACGAACAGGACGTCGCCCTCCCCGAGGTTCGTGAGGATCGCCGCGAGGTCCCCGGGACGGTCGAGCGCCGGCCCCGACGTCGGCTGGAACCCCACCCCGACCTCGTTCGCCACGATCCCCGCGAGCGTCGTCTTGCCGAGGCCCGGTGGGCCCGAGAACAGCAGGTGGTCGACGGTCTCACCGCGCGCGCGGGCACCCTCGATCAACAGGCCGAGCTGCTCCTTGATCCGGTCCTGCCCCACGAACTC
>JBLNAW010000002.1:0-6226 GCA_050259555.1 Solirubrobacterales bacterium | reverse complement strand
CTGGCGAACCGCTAGCCTCCCTCCGATGCTGCCGCTCGTCCTCGCGTTCGGCGCCGGCATGGGCTGGGGCACCGCCGACTTCCTCGGCGGGCTGTCGGCCCGGCGCCTGCCGCTCATCACGTTGTCCCTGCTCTCGCAGCTCGCCGGGCTCGTGTTCGTCGGCACCATCGTCGCGGTCCGTGGCGAGGCGCCGACCGGCGCCGAGACGCTCCTCGTCGGGCTCGCGGGGGGGCTCGTCGGCGGAGGCGGCCTCGCCGCGCTCTACCGGGCGCTCGCGATCGGCCGGATGAGCATCGTCGCGCCGACGGCGGCGCTCTCGGGCGTCGTACCGGTGGCGTGGGGGCTGTTCCGGGGCGAGCGTCCAACCACGCTCCAGCTCGTCGGTGTCGCCGTCGCCGTCGCGGGCATCGTCCTCGCGGCGCGGACCGCCGATCACACGGGTGCGCGCGACACGCGAGGACTCGGCCTCGCGCTCGTCGCGGCGGTCACGCTCGGCGCGTTCGTGGTGCTGCTCGACGAGTCCGCACGAGGCGACCCTCTCTGGGCGTCCCTCATGGTCCGGACGGGTGCGATCTCGATGCTCCTCGTCGCCTTCCTCGTGCGGCGTCCGTCGCTCCGGATGCGCGCTCCGGATGCCGGACGGCTCGCGGCGGTGGGTGTGCTCGACAACGCCGGCAACCTCGCGTTCGCGACCGCCGCCGATGCCGGCGGGCTGCTCGCGCTCACCTCGGTCCTCGGCTCCCTCTACCCGGTCGCGACGGTCGTGCTCGCGCGGTTCGTGCTGCACGAGCGGCTCACGCGATGGCAGACGGTCGGGGTCGTGGCCGCGCTCGCCGGCGTCGTGCTGATCGCGGCGGGGTGAGGGTCAGCCCTCGGCGAGTTCGGCGACGCCGATGAGAAGGATCTCGGCCGAAGCGCGGTTGGTCGCGAGCGGCACGTCGTGCACGTCGCACACCTTCATCACGGCTTGGATGTCGGGCTCGTGCGGGTGGGCGGTGAGCGGGTCGCGGAAGAACACGACCGCCTGGACATCGCCGCGGACGATCATCGCTCCGATCTCGAGGTCGCCTCCTTGCGGGCCGCTCGAGACGCGCTCGATCGGCAGGTCGAGCTGCGCGGAGAGCAGGGACCCCGTCGTCGCGGTCGCGACGAGCTTCAGCCGCCGCAGGAGGTCGAGGTGCTCCTTCGCGAACCGGAGGAGATCGTCCTTCTTCCCGTCGTGAGCGATGAGCGCGAGCGTGAACGGGCGATCGGTCATGGGTCGCAGCCTACCGCTCAGCTCTGGAAGCCGAGCCCGAGCCGGTCGAGCGTCTTCAGCCACGGCCCGCGCCGTCCGGTCTCGTCGAGGCGGTCGTACGCGCGCAGGGTCGTACCGATGCCGAGCGCTCGCGCCGGTTCGGGCGGGAACGGGATCGGCTTCGAACGAACGAGCGCGAGCCGCGTGCGCTCGGTCTCCAGCCCGTCGACGAGGTCGAGCGCCGTGCGGGCGCCGAACCTCGTCGATCCGACGCCGAGGCCCGTATAGCCCGCGGCGTAGGAAAGGCGCCCGTCGAAGGCCGTCCCGAAGAAGACCGAGAAGCGGCTGCACGTGTCGATCACGCCGCCCCACCGATGAGTGAAGCGGATGCCCTCGAGCGCGGGGAACGTCTCGAAGAAGTGCTGCGCGAGCCGCGCGTGCACCTCGTCGTCGAGCTCGAAGCGTCGCGCCACGCCGTTGCCGAAGTGGTAGGTCGCGTCGTAGCCGCCCCACAGGATCCGGTCGTCCGCCGAGAGCCGGAAGTAGTGGAACCGGTTCGCGGCGTCGCCGAGCCCCTCGCGTCCGGCCCAGCCGATCGCCGCGCGCTGCGCGACCGAGAGCGGCTCGGTCATCAGGACGTGGTCGTACACGGGCACCACGTAGGCGCGGATCCGGCGGAGGAGCGGCGGGTACGCGTTCGTCGCCAGGACCACGCGCTCGGCGAGCACCGATCCCTCGCGCGTCCGGACGCGGACGCCCCCGGCCTCGCGCTCGAGCGCGCGCACGGGCGAGCGTTCGTGGATCCGCACGCCGAGCGACAGCGCCGCGTCGCGCAGTCCCCACGCGAGCTTCGCCGGATGCACGAGCGCGTGTCCGTCGCCGCCGATCCGCAGGGCGCCGGTGAAGACAGACGAGCGCAGAACCTCTTGTGTCGCAGCGCGTTCGAGGATCTCGGCGGGGTAGCCGAAGCGCGCGTGCTGCTCGACGGCCTCGGGGAACCACGCGGTCTGGTGCGGTGCTCGCGCGAACAGGATCATCGCGGCCGGCTCCAGCTCGGCGTCGATGCCGTATCGCTCGACCGCGTTCACGAGGCCGCGGTAGGTGTCCATGCCCTGGCGCTCGAGCTCGTCGATCTCGTCGGGGAACCGCGACACCCCGTTCTCGAGCGTGTGGGTGATCGAGTAGGAGACGAACCCGCCGTTGCGGCCGCTCGCCGCCCACCCGACCCGGCCGCCCTCGAGCACCACGACGTCGCGACCCGGATCCCGCTCCTTCGCCTCGACCGCGGCCCACAGACCCATGAACCCCGCGCCGACGATCGCGAGCTCGGCGCGCTCCTCGCCGGCGAGCGCCGGCAGCGGCTCGGGGCGGGCGGGGTCGTCGAGCCAGAACGAGATCGGCTTCGCGTCCGCGAACGAGCGGGCGATCGGGTCGGGCACGTCCGCAAGCCTATCGTCCGCGGGTCGCGGCCAGGCCCTAGACTGCCGCTCGATGACACGCCCGCTCCGCGTCGGCATCCAGCTCCCCGAGGTCGAGCGCGAGGTCCGCTGGCCCGAGTACCTCGCGATCGCGCGCGCCGCCGAGGAAGTCGGCTTCGACTCGATCTGGATGGGCGACCACCTCCTCTACCGCGGCGACGGCCGTCCCGAGCGCGGACCGTGGGAGGCGTGGACGACGCTCGCGGCACTCGCGGCCGTGACCGAGCGCGTCAGGCTCGGACCGCTGGTCGCGAGCGCGGCCTTCCACGCGCCGGCGATGTTCGCGAAGCAGGCCGGGACGGTGGACGAGATCTCGGGCGGACGGCTCGTGCTCGGCATCGGCGCGGGGTGGAACGAGGCCGAGTTCCGCGCGTTCGGCTTCCCGTACGACGCGCGCGTCGATCGCTTCGAGGAGGCGTTCGGCATCGTCCATAGACTGCTCACCGGTGAGCGCGTGACGTTCCACGGTCGCTATCACCACGTCGAGGACGTCGTGCTGCTGCCGGCGCCCGCGCGACGGCCGGTCCTGATGATCGGGAGCACCGGCGAGCGGATGCTCGGCATCGCGCTCCCCCACGTGGACGCGTGGAACACGTGGTTCGACCTCTACGGGAACACACCGGAGGGCTTCGCCGCCGAGAGCGCGAGGGTCACCGCCGTGGCCGAACGCGTCGGGCGCGATCCCGCCGAGATCGAGCGGAGCGCGTGCGTGCTGGTCGTGCTCGATCGCGGCGCCGGCGAGCGGCCGATCCCCGAGGACTGCCCGCCCCTCGAGGGCTCGGCGGACCGCATCGCCGGAGGTCTCCGCGCGATGGCCGAAGCCGGAGCCCATGAGGCGATCCTCGTCGTCTCGCCGATCACCGAGCGGTCGATCCGCGAGCTCGGCGAGGTGCTCGCGGCGCTCGACGCCTGAGCCTCCGGGTCACCGGTCCTGATGCCGAGGCGGGAACGCGGTCCGCGCTCGCGCCGTCGAAGCGCCCGAGGGAAGGAGGCCCGCATGCACACCCTCACCACATCACGCGTCGCCGTGGCGCTCCTCGTCCTCGCGACGCTCCCGCTCACCGCCTGCGGCGCGAAGGACGAGCCCGCCGAAGGCGGCCGCACGTTCGACCTCACCGCCGCCGACGCCGGTCGCACGCTCACGCTGCGTCCCGGCGACGAGATCGTCGTGACGCTCGACTCCAATGCGACGACCGGCTTCGCGTGGCAGATCGACACGAAGCCGGCCGCCGAGGTCCTCGATCTGGTGAAGTCCGAGTACGTCGCGCCCGAGACGGAGCTCGTCGGGGCCGGCGGCCAAGAGATCTGGCGGTTCGTCGCGACCGGTCGGGGCTCCACCGACATCGCGATGACGTACGCGAGGGGTTTCTCGGGCGAGACCGCCGGCGAGCCCTTCGACCTCACGGTCGTCGTTGACGACGCGGCCTGACGCCGCTCAGCCCGGCTTCGTCACGTCGACGACCTCCGCCGAGGCCGCGCGCACGAGGTCGGCGCTGGCGAGGTGCAGGTTCACGCCGCGCGCGCCGCCGCCGATCGCCACCCGCTCGACCGCGAGGACGCTCGCGTCGGCGATCACCGACCACGGCGTGACCGAGCCGAACGGCGTGATCGCGCCGCGCTCGTAGCCGGTCGCCGCCTTCGCCTCCTCGGCGTCGGGGAGCGAGAGGCGGCTCACCCCGAGGTGCGCTCGGAGCTTCGGCCAGTCGATCTGCCGGCCGCCCGGCACGAGCACGAAGACGTAATCGTCGGCACCGCGCCGGATCACGATCGTGCGGAGCAACTGCTCGAGCGCGATGCCCTGGAGCGCCGCGCTCTCCTCGGCGGTGCTCGGGCGCTCGGTCCGCACGACGTCGAACGCGAGATCCACGCCCTCGAGCGCTCGCGTTGCGGGGGTGTCGACGTCCATGGGCGCCCAGGGTACCGCTCAGGCCTCGGGCAGGGCGAGGAGCCACGCCGCGAGCGCCTCGAACCGCGAGCGGAGCAGGAACTGGTGCCCGCCCTCGCCGAGCACCCGGCGCTCGGCGTGCGGCAGGAGCGCCGCCCATCGCTCCTGCTCCGCCAGCCCGACCGTCCGGTCGTCGGCCGCGTTCACGAGCAGCGTGGGGAGGGAGTTCGGGATCGCGCGGATGGCCTGCAGCGCCGCCGGCAGCTCGGGGTCCCAGACGGTCGAGGCCAGCGTCCTCCACCGGCTGTGGAGGCGCTGGCGACCGAAGTCCATCACGAGCGCGGGGGGATAGCCTCGCGCGACGCCGAGCGGCACGCCGAGCAGCGGCCATGTCGCCTTCGCGGCCCCGACGGCCACGCGCAGCCCCGGCCTTGGCCCTCGGCGCGCCCACTCGGGTGGTCCGTCGCCGCTCGGGAACGGCGCCGCCGCGAGCGCGAGGGCCGAGACTTGCTCGAGGTGATCCGCCGACCAGAGCGCCGCGAAGATCGCGCCGAGCGAATGACCGACGGACACGACCGGACCCTCTCCCGCGGTGCGTCCTACCACCGCGTCGAGGTTCTCGAGGTGGAACACCCGGTCGTACCCGACATGCGGCTTGTCCGAACGCCCGAACCCGGCAAGGTCCGGCGCGATCACGGTGAAGCGGTGCCCCACCCGGCTCGCGAGCCCCTCCCAGTACCGCCCCGAGCCGCCGAGGCCATGCACCGCGAGCAGCGCCGGACCCTCGCCGCCGCGCCACACGCGCATCCGGCCCCACGGCAGTCGGAGCCAGCCGCCCCGCAGCCGGGTCTCGCCTCGCGCCATCCGCCGAGCGTAGAGCACGCATGCCCGAGCGATCGGCCCGGGGAAGGCGGAGGTACCGTTGCAGGTTGTCGAGGATGGAAGGTTCGCACCCGGGAGGCCCGCATGAAGAAGGTCACGATCGCCGCGGCGCTGCTGATGGCCATCTCGCTGCTCGTCGCCTGCTCCGGCAAGGACGAGGGCGCGAGCGGCCAGCCGTGGAACGTAGTCACGCCGCAGGAACTGTCCGACATGATGGCGTCCCAGGACATCTACCTCGTGAACGTCCACGTGCCGGTCGAGGGCGAGATCCCCGGCACCGACGCGGACATCGCGTACACCGAGATCGCGTCTCGGATCGGCGAGCTGCCGACGACG
The DNA here is from genome assembly GCA_050259555.1 of Solirubrobacterales bacterium. Lineage (GTDB taxonomy): Bacteria > Actinomycetota > UBA4738 > UBA4738 > HRBIN12 > HRBIN12. The sequence goes on along the minus strand of JBLNAW010000002.1, from coordinate 408 downwards.
GGGACGCCGAAGCTCGTCATCTACTGCCGGAGCGGCAACATGTCGAACATGGCGGCACAGGATCTCGTGAAGGCAGGGGTGACCGACTTCTCCGAGCTGCAGGGCGGCTACGACGCGTGGCGGGCGGCCGGGCTGCCCTTCAACGCCTGATCCTCACCAGATCGTGCGGATCGGGCACCGGCGCATCCGCTCGTCGCCCGTGACGAGCTCGAGATCCTCGACGAGCAGCCCCTCGAAGTACGGAGATGGCGGCTCGGGGACTCGGAGCTTGCCGGTCAGCGCCTTGATCGTGAGCTCCGAGCTGGACGACCGCAGGCGGTGCCTGCGCTATCGTCCCGTTCGATGGTGCCCGACACCGTGCCCGAGACCAACGCGAGGACCGAGACGACCTGGGCACGGAAGCGCTGC
>JBLNAW010000001.1:0-6640 GCA_050259555.1 Solirubrobacterales bacterium | reverse complement strand
CGTCGACGAGGCTGTTCATCTTCATCACGATCTTGCCGCCGGGCTTCGACTCGCGTCGGATCAGCTCGAGGAGCTTGGGCCGCAGGTCGTAGGGGGCGACGAGGAGGCGCCGGTACTCGCGCTGGCGGCTGTAACCGGTGAGCACGTTGAACAGGTCGGTGAGGTCCGCCCCGATCTCGGGATCGGCCGTCAACAGACCGAGGTCCTCGTAGGACTTCGCCGTCGTCGGGTTGTAGTTGCCGGTGCCCACGTGCGCGTACCGACGAACGCCGCCGGCCTCGCGCCGAACGACGAGCTAGGTCTTCGTGTGGGTCTTCAGCCCGACGACACCGTACGCGACGTGGACCCCGGCCTCCTCGAGCGCTCTCGCGTAGGTGATGTTCGCCTGCTCGTCGAACCTGGCCTTCAGCTCGACGAGGGCGACCACCTGCTTGCCCGCCTCGGCCGCGCGCACGAGGGCGCCGATGATCGGGCTCTCCTGCGAGGAGGTCCGGTACAGGGTCTGCTTGATCGCCAGGACGTCGGGGTCCCTGGCCGCCCCATCGAGGAATGCCTCGACCGAGGTCGCGAACGAGTCGTACGGGTGGTGGACCAACACGTCTCCCTCGCGGAGAACGGCGAACAGATCGGGCTCGCCCTCCTCGACCCGGAGACGAGGCTGCGTGACGGGCGTCCACGGAGCGTCCTTCAGGTCCGGCCGCTCGAGCCTGGCCAGCGCCATCATCCCCGCGAGATCGAGCAGTCCGTCCGAGACGTACACGTCGGCCGGCTCGAGGTCGAGCTCGCGCACCAGCAGGTCGAGCACGTCGGGCGTCATCGACCGATCCACCTCGAGGCGCACGGGGCTCGCGGCCCGGCGCCGACGCCACAGGACGTTCTCGATCGCCGAGAGGAGGTCCTCGGCCTCGTCCTCCTCGACCTCGACGTCGGCGTCGCGCGTCACCCGGAAGACGTGGCGGGAGGCGATCTCCATGCCGGGGAACAGGGAGTCGAGGTGCGCCGCGATGACGTCCTCGAGCGGCACGAGCCGTTCGCCGTCGGGCAGCGCGAGGAACCGAGGGAGCAGCGGCGGCACCTTCACGCGCGCGAACCGGTTCACCTGCGTGACCGGGTCCCGGACGATCGCCGCCAGGTTGAGGGACAGGTTCGAGATGTACGGGAAGGGATGTGCCGGGTCGACGGAGAGCGGGGTCAGCACCGGGAAGATCCGCTCGTGGAAGGCGTTCGCGACGAACGCGAGGTCCTCCTCGGTCATCCCGTCGAGACCGACGATCCGGATGCCCGCCTTGTCGAGCTCGGGCAGGAGGGAGGCCGTCGTCGCGTCGGCTCGAGCGAGGAGCTCGACGCACCGCGCGCGGATCTCGAGGAGCTGCTCGGCGGGGTTCAGGCCGTCGGGCGTCTTCGAGGTCACCACGCCCGCGGCGACCTGCTCGCGCAGGCCCGAGACACGCACCTGGAAGAACTCGTCCAGGTTCCCGGCGAAGATCGCGAGGAACTTCACGCGCTCGAGAAGGGGCAGGTGAGGGTCCTCGGCGAGCGCGAGCACCCGGGCGTCGAACTCGAGCCACGACAGCTCCCGGTTGAGGAAGCGGGACTCGGGGATCTCGGGAAGGATGGCGGCGTTCATGGCTTCGAGGGTACCCGGCTGGGTTGCCGGGCAATGCTAACCGCTCCCCTCCCCGGCGCGCCGTATACGGGCGCGGATGCCGCCCGGGCCCGGTATGGTGTGCTCGCGGGCCAGGAGTGCAGGGAGGCGACTCGTGAAGCTGAAGATCTCGCAGCGCCCGGAGGTGTTCTTCGACCTGTTCATCGACGCGGCGCGCAACCTGCGCGAGACGGCCGAGCTCCTGAGGGACCTCATCGAGGACTACCGGGACGTCGACCTCAAGGTGCGCCGCATCGAGGACCGCGAGCACGAGGGCGACGAGCTCACCCACTCGATCATCCGCAGGCTCAATACCTCCTTCGTCACGCCGATGGACCGCGAGGACATCTACCAGCTGGCCTCGGCGCTCGACGACGTGCTCGACGCGATGGAGGCGGTCGCGAGCCTCTTCCTGCTCCACCACATCGAGGAGCCGCTCCCGCAGATGAAGGCGCAGGTCGAGGTCCTCGTGCGGGCAGCGATCCAGACCGAGGAGGCGCTCAAGCGGCTGCGGGGCATGGATCGGTCCCTCCTGCAGCCGTACTGGATCGAGATCAACACGCTCGAGGACGAGGGCGACCGCCTCTACCGGTTCGCGGTCGCCGACCTGTTCTCCGGCGACTACCGCGCGATGGACGTCCTGCGCTGGAAAGAGGTCATCGAGAACCTCGAGGAGGCCCTCGACGGCCTCGAGAACGTCGCGAACATCATCGAGTCCACCGTCGTGAAGCACGCCTGACCGAGCGGTCAGGTGTCGTCGGAACCCCGCCCCCGGCGGTGGACCGCCACATCCTCGATGCCGAGGGCGACCGCCCAGAACAGCGCCAAGCCGGCCATCGCGAGGTTCAGCCATCGGAACTCGGCGGGTGTGGGTGGGATCAGCAGCAAGCACACGACGCACAGCCCGCCGAAGAACAGCGGGCGGCGGCCGATGTTCATCGGAACCACCGGAGGGGTTGATAGGCGAACCACGCCACCACGAAGGTGCTCGGGATCGTGAAGATCCAGGCCCAGACGACCCGCCCCGCGATCCCCCAGCGCACCGCCGAGAGCCGCTGCGTCGTGCCGACCCCGGCGATCGCACCCGTGATCGTGTGCGTCGTGGAGACCGGGATCCCCTGGTGGGCCGTGAAGAACAACGTCACCGCGGCGCCGAGCTCGGCGCACATCCCCCCGAGGGGTTGGAGCTTCGTGATCTTCGAACCCATCGTGTGCACGATCCGCCACCCTCCGAACAACGTGCCGAGTCCGATCGCCGTGTGCGCCGACAGGACGACCCACAGGGGAACCGAGGAGTCCACGGGCACGACCTTGTTCGCGATCAAGAGCGCGAGGATCACGCCCATCGTCTTCTGGGCATCGTTCGCCCCGTGCCCGAGGCTGAACGCGGCCGCCGAGAGCAGCTGCATCCTGCGGAACCCCCGGTTCAGCTTGTCGACCTTCCGGTACCGGTGGAACACCCAGTAGACGATCACCATCAGGGTGAACCCGATGAGGAACCCGATGATCGGGGACAGCACGATGAACACGGCGATCTTCTGCAGTCCCGACGAGATGAGGGCCTTCCAGCCCGACGCGGCGACCGCACCGCCGGCCATGCCTCCCACGAGGGCGTGGGAGGAGCTCGTGGGCAGTCCCAGCCACCAGGTGATGAGATCCCACACGATCGCGCCGACGAGGCCAGCGAAGATGACCGAGTTCGAGAGCACGTCGGGCAACACGACGTCCTTCGCGATCGTCGCCGCGACCGCGGTCCCGAAGATCAGGAACGCCGCGAAGTTGAAGAACGCCGCCCACACCACCGCGATGCGAGGGGACAACACGCGCGTGGAGACGACCGTCGCGATCGAGTTCGCTGCATCGTGGAACCCGTTGAAGAAGTCGAACGCCAGCGCGACCGCGATGATGACGACGACGGTGACGGTCATCAGGCGTACTTCAGCGAGATCGACTCGACCGCGTTCGCCACATCCTCACATCGGTCGATCGCCTCTTCCATCTCGTCGAGGATGTCCTTCCACTTCAGGACCTCCATCGCCTTGAAGTCGCCCGCGAACAAGGCGGCAACGGCGTTCCGGTACACGTGGTCCCCGTCTCGCTCCAGACGCACGATCTCGGTCATGATGCGCGGCGTGGGCGTCATCGACCGTAGCCCGGCCACCGCCCGCGCCACCGCGTTCGTCGCGCCGACGAGCACGTCGACCTGGAGCCGGAACTGCGGCAGGGGCTCCTCGATCCGGTAGAGGACCAGCATCTCGGCGACCTCGTCGACCGCGTCGAGGACGTCGTCCAGGTGCGATGCGAGCTCGTGGATGTCCTGTCGATCCACGGGGGTGACGAACGTGATGTTCAGCAGCGCGGCGATCCGATGCGTGAGGTCGTCGCCGGCATGCTCGAGATCCCGGATCACCCCGGTCCGTTCGGTCGGACTCCCGAGCTCGTCCACCAGCTCCCGGAGCACGATCGCCGCCCGAGCCGTGCCCTCGGCCGCCTGATCGAGGAGATCGAAGAACGCGAGCTCCCGCGGGATGACCTGGTAGGGCACCGGACCCGAGCCCCCTTTCCGACCCCGCAGCCGTTGCCGGGCGCAGGCAACCTACCTGTCGGAAGCGGCGGTGTCCAACGCCCGGATCAGTCGACGAACTTGTAGCCGAGCCCGCGGACCGTGAGCAGATGATGTGGTTCGTGGGGCTCGGCTTCGAGCTTGCGGCGCAAGCGTTTCACGTGCACATCAAGGGTGCGCGTGTCCCCGTAGTAGTCCGCTCCCCACACCTCGGCGATGAGGAAGTCTCGGGTGAGCAGTCGGCCCTTGCGTCGGAGCAGGGCCTCGAGGAGCTCGAACTCCTTCGGAGGGAACGCCACGATCTCGCCTCGGACGACCACCTCGTGACGGGCGACGTCCATCTCCACGGGACCGCCGACCAGTCGGCCCTCCTCGACCACCCGGTTCGCCGCACCTGCTCGACGCAGGTTCGCTCGCACCCGGGATACGAGCTCGCGGACGCTGAACGGCTTCGTCACGTAGTCGTCGGCGCCGAGCTCGAGCCCGGCCACCTTGTCCGCCTCGGAGTCCTTCGCCGTCACCATGATGATCGGCACGTCGGACTCGGCGCGGATCAGCCGGCAGACGTCCAGGCCCGAGAGCTCGGGGAGCATGAGGTCCAGGATCACGAGGCTCGGATGCTCGGCGTGGAACCGGTCGAGCGCCCGTCGACCGTCGGCCGCGACCGTGACCGAGTAGCCCTCGCGCTCGAGGTTGTAGCGCACCGAGTCGGCGAGCGGCGTCTCGTCCTCGACGACGAGGATCCGGGCCGGTGACTCAGCCCTCATCGGTGACGACGGCCGTGTGCGAGGCGTCCGTGAACTCTCGGTACTCCCCGGTCAGCAGGAATCCGACCTGCTCGCCGATGTCGACCGAGTTGTCCCCCACGCGCTCGAGCGCTCGAGCCACCATGTTCATGTGCATACCCCAGTCGAGCGCCCGCGGGTCGTCGGCGAGCTTCGCGACCTCGAGGTGCATGTGGCGGTTGAGACGGTCGAGCGGGTCGTCCATCTCGGGCAGGCGCTCGCACATCGCAACGTCTCGCCGGCGGAGGGCCTCCATCGCCGACCGGATCATCGCCACCGCGACATCGCCCATCTCGCCGATCATCTGGAGGATCGTCTGGCTGGTGGGGTGAGCCTCCGTGATCTCGAAGAGCTTCGCGATGTTCACCGCCTGATCCGCGATCCGTTCGAGATGACCGCTCGAGTGCATCAGCACGGACATCAAGCGGAGGTCGCCCGCCACCGGGGCCTGGAGCGCGAGGAGGGAGAAGACCCCCTGGTCGATCTCGACGAACAGGGCATCGATCTCGTCGTCGCCGTCGATGACCGCCTGCGCCTTCGGGAGATCGTGGTCGATCAGCGCATCGACCGAGCCGCGCACGGCGACGGCGGAGAGCTCCCCCATCGCGTAGAGCTGGTTCTCGAGCCGGTCGAGCTCGTCGTGGAAATGGCCCCTGGGCATCAGCCGAACCTCCCCGTCACGTACGCCTCGGTCCGCTCGTCCGACGGGTTCGTGAAGATGGTCTCCGTTCGGTCGTACTCGACCACCGTACCGGTCCGCTGGCCGGTCCGCTCGTCGATCTCGACCGTGAAGAAGGCTGTCCGGTCGCTCACGCGGGCCGCCTGCTGCATGTTGTGCGTGACGATCACGATCGAGTACTCGCTGACGAGCTCCTGCATCAGGTCCTCGATCCGCTGCGTGGCGATCGGGTCGAGCGCCGAGCACGGCTCGTCCATCAAGATGACGTCGGGCTTCGTCGCGATCGCGCGCGCGATGCACAGCCGCTGCTGCTGCCCACCGGACAGCGACATCGCCGAGCTCTTCAGCTTGTCCTTCACCTCGTCCCACAGGGCGGCCCGTTGGAGCGACTCCTCGACGAGCTCGGTCAGGCTGCCCTTGTGCCCCGCGACCTTGGGGCCGAACGCGACGTTGTCGTAGATCGACTTCGGGAACGGGTTCGGCTTCTGGAACACCATCCCGATGTGGCGGCGGACCTCCACCGGGTCGACCTCGGGGGCGTACAGATCCACGCCGTGGTACCGGACCGTGCCTTCGACCCTCGCTCCCTCGATGAGGTCGTTCATGCGGTTCAGGCACCGCAGGAAGGTGGTCTTGCCGCACCCGGAGGGCCCGATCAGCGCGGTGATCTGGTGGCCGTAGACCGGCAGGGTCACGTTCCGCACCGCGCGGAAGTCCCCGTAGAACGCCGAGACGTCCTGCAGGTCGAACACCGCCTCGAGGGCCTCACCCTCCACGGCCGGACGGCCGACCCCGACCGTCAGCCGCGAGCCATGCTCCGGAGCGCTCACCTCGGTCCTTTCCATCGGATCACCACTTCCGCTCATACCGGTTCCTCAACACGATGGCCAACAGGTTCACGACAAGGATCGCGACGAGCAGCACGACGATGGCCGCCGCCGTGTTCGCTCGCCACTCCTCCCCGGGCA